>QHOP01000319.1 GCA_003219345.1 Verrucomicrobiota bacterium | reverse complement strand
GGCCTCGCCGATCGTGTTGAGGGAGCTTTCGGTGAGCTGCCGCGCGAGGAACATCGCGATTTGTCGCGGGAACGCGATGTTTTCGGGTCGGCGCTTGCTGGTCATGTCGGCCAGGCGGATGTCGAAATGCTCGGCCACCCTTTTCTGAATCAATTCGATGCTCATGGAGAAACGGCCTTCCTCGTGGAGCACTTCCCGGAGCAGGCCTTCCACGACTTCTAGGGTCAGCTTCTTGCCGGTGAGCGAGGCATAGGAGGCGACTCGAATCAAAGCGCCTTCGAGCCGGCGGATGTTCGTGCGAATCCGGTTCGCGAGGAAGTTGATGATTTCGTCCGGCAATTCAACGCCGAGCGATATTTCTTTCTTCCGCAGAATGGCCACGCGCGTTTCAGCATCGGGCGGCTGCAGGTCCGTCACCAGCCCCCATTCAAAGCGCGAAACAAGGCGCTGTTCGAGGTTTTGGATTTCGTTCGCCGGACGGTCGCAAGTCAACACGATTTGTTTGTGCCCTTCGTGCAGCGCGTTGAACGTGTGGAAGAATTCCTCCTGGATGCGTTCCTTGCCGGAGAGAAATTGAATGTCGTCGATCAGCAGGACATCGGTCTGCCGGTATTTTTTGCGGAAACGGACGAGCTGGTTGTTTTGAATGGCGTCAATGTATTCGTTGGTGAATTTTTCCGAAGAAAGGTAAGCGACGCGCGCCCCTTTTTTGTGTCCCACGACATATTGCCCGATGGCCTGCAGCAAATGCGTCTTGCCCAACCCCACGCCGCCGTAGAGAAACAGCGGGTTGTAGGATTTCCCCGGTGCCTGCGCGACCGCCAGCGCCGCGGCGTGCGCAAAACTGTTGTTGTTGCCGACAACGAAGGCGTCGAATGTGTTTCTCGGATTGAATCCGTGGTCGCGGCCAGTGGCGGCAGGCTCCTCGGATGCCTCAACCGCTTTCGCTTTTGCCGCTTTGCTTTCGCTGATGGGCGTCGTGCCGGCCTGTGCGGCAACGACCCTGAACTTCACCTTCAAGGGATGGCCGCAAGCGTGCATCAGCACGTCTTGAATCAAGCCTAGATAGTTGTCCTTAAGCCAGACCTCGCAAAAGTCATTCGCCACTTCCAAAGTGATCTGGTCACCCTCCAGCGCACTGGTTCGCACCGGTGCGAACCAGAGGTTATAGATGTCGGAGGTGAGCATCGCGCGTAGCATTTCCTGCGCGGCAACCCATATTTCTTCAGCCGAGACCGGCATAACAAATTTATTCGCGTTTGGCTCAATTCGAGGCGATTTATTCACCTGGCATGGTGACGGGCTTGTAACATTGGTTTTCACAATCGCTTAGAAAATCCGATCGAACCGACCCGAAGAAATCCGGCGGTGTGTCGAGCAAAACTCACTCCCAAATTCTCGCGTTAAATTCATAACTGACTGGGCTAAAATAGCTTGTGCATTAAGTTCGATGCCGTCTTCTGCGTGGTTCGCTGTGACGGCTGATTCACGTCTGGCGCACTAGGCTCGATGATTCGGTTTCTAGTTAAAGTTCATCGGCGTGACGAGGACAACATATTAACTCTTGTTCACTACTTATTCACAGGCAGAGATTTACTTGTAAAATCAGGCACTTTTTCCATTTTCCGAGGTCAAAAAATCGCCCCCGCGAACGAGCTGCCTCGTTTAAAAGATCGGCGCTTACACATCGTAATAGAGAAAGAACTCATAAGGGTGCGGGCGCAGGCGAATCGCGTCGGCTTCCTTGCGCTTGGCCGCCGTCCACATCTCCAAGAAGTCTTCGGTAAACACATCGCCCTTGAGCAGGAAGCCGTGGTCTTTGTCCAGTTGGTTCAAGGCCTCCTCCAGACTGCCCGGAGTCTGCGGCACCTTGGCCATCTCCTGCGGCGCCAACTCATACATGTTCTTATCAATCGGTTCACCGGGGTCCATTTTGTTGAGCACATGCGCTTGGTCTTGGGATTTTCGCTGTAGGTCGGGATGCGAATGGCCGCGCTGCGGTTGCGCTGGCTGTAGGCCAAATTCACCGGCGCTTCGTAGCCCGGAACCAATCGTTTGTACGAGTTGGTCGTCGGGCTGCACAGGGCGCACAGCGCCTTGGCGTGTTTCAACAACCCCCCGATGTAATGCAGCGCCAGGTGGCTCAAGCCCGCATACTCATGCCCCGCAAACAACGGTTTGCCTTTCTTCCAGAGCGATTGATGGGTGTGCATGCCGCTGCCGTTGTCCCCAAAAAGCGGTTTGGGCATCAGGGTGACGGTCTTGCCATGCTTGCGGGCCACGTTCTTGAGCACGTATTTGTAAAGCATCATGTGATCGGCCGTCTTGACCAGCGTGTCGAAGCGGAAGTCGATCTCCGCCTGACCAGCGGTGGCCACTTCATGGTGCTGGCGCTCGATCTGGATGCCCAATTGCTCCATCGTCAGGCACATCTCGGTGCGGATGTCCTGCTGCGTGTCCAAGGGCGCGACGGGGAAATAGCCTTCTTTGTGGCGGACTTTGTAGCCCAGGTTGGGCATCTCCTCCCGCCCGGTGTTCCAGATGGCCTCTTCGGAATCGACGGAATAAAACGTGCCGTTGGCCTTGGAATCGAACTGCACGTTGTCAAAGATGAAGAATTCGGCTTCCGGACCGAAGACGGCGCTGTCAGCGATGCCGGTGGACTGGAGATATTTTTCGGCCCGTTGGGCGATGCCGCGCGGATCGCGGGTGTAGGCTTCCTTGGTGCCGGTCTCGGCGATGGTGCAGGTCAGCGAGAGGGTGGGGGTGGCCATGAAAGGGTCGATGAAAGCGGTGGCCGGATCGGGCAGGGCCAACATGTCGCTGGCTTCGATCGATTTCCAGCCGCGGATCGAGGAGCCGTCGAAGCCCAGGCCATCGCTGAAGGAGTCTTCGGACAGTTCGCTGATCGGCAAGGTGAAGTGTTGCCAGGTGCCGAAGGTATCGACGAACTTCACGTCCACCATCCTGGCGCCCTGCTTCCTGGCCAGCTCCAAGACTTGCCTGGGGCTGCCCATGGGTTGCTTCCGTTCTGCTGTCTTCTTCATTGGTTAACGGACAAAAATCCCCGCCGCCGAAATCACATGCGGAGGGGAAAATTAATTAAACTGCCTGCTCTCCGGTTTCCTCGGTGCGGATACGGATGGCATTTTCGATGGAACTGACGAAGACCTTGCCGTCACCGATCTTGCCGGTCTTGGCGGCTTTGACGATGGCCGGAACGGCATCTGCAACCAGGTTGTCCGACAGGACAACTTCGATTTTAAGCTTCGGAAGAAAATCGACGGTGTACTCGCTTCCGCGATAAATCTCGGTGTGCCCTTTCTGGCGACCAAAGCCTTTGACTTCCGTGACCGTCATCCCTTCCACGCCGATGCCGGAGAGAGCTTCCTTCACGTCTTCCAGTTTGAAAGGTTTGATGATCGCCTCGATTCTTTTCATGCGCGCTTGTGTTCCAGGCGGCGATACTAACAACCACTCGATGTCTGTAAACAGGAATTTCAAAATCAATCGCTCTTTTTTCACACTCTTTTTGCGCGGAGGGAAAATTCCGAAATGCTTCGCTTGACAAAGGGCGGCTGCAATGGTTCCTTGCTCGTGCATCAGGCACCGGATTTCGGGCACAGGTTGTTTGTGAATGTTCTTTGACTGCCCAACAGATTTCAGTTCGTCATCCCCTGACTGGAGGACCCGGTTTTATTTTTCCCTCGAAGGCTCGCAGCGCTGAACCTGATGCAAGCAGCGCCAGGCAAACATCCTTCGACGGCACCTGCTTCCGCAGACAATCATTTGATGAGGCGGGCGAGGGGTGTTGGTAATGGACATGTTTGGCAAATATTCTATTCCTGAGGCTTCTTCTGATTGGCGCGATACTTCAACACCTGCACATCTTCGAGCGTAACCAAACCTTCGAGCACCATGATGTCCAGATGCGGCAGCAGGCGATTGAGTTTCTCCTCGGTATCGACGATTTCGATGATCATCGGCAGGTCCACCGAAAGCCGCAAAATTTTCGCTGTGTGCAGGTGACTGTTGGCGCCAAAACCCATTGGACCACGCAGCACCGTGGCGCCAGCCAGACCGAGTTCGCGCGCTTTCAACACAATCGCTTCGTAAAGCGGCTGGTGATGCCAACGGTCGCTTTCGCCGATGAAGATACGGAGCAGTTTTCCACTTTCAGGAATTTTCATCTCAGTGATTGATCAGTTGGCCGACGACATAGCCCAGCCAGACAGCCAACAGACAGAGCGCGACCGACAGCGCGATGTTGGTTCCGGCGTAAAGCCACTGTCCTTCCTGCACGAGATTCAAGGTCTGCAAGCTAAAGGAGGAAAACGTGGTATAACCGCCGCAGATGCCCATCATCAAAAACTGGACTACGAACGGACGCAGGTTCGGATGAACCCGCCCTTCGGCTCCGGCGACGGCCGCAATCGTCCCGATGACAAAGGACCCGGTGATGTTCACGACCAGCGTGTTCCACGGAAAAACTGTACCCAGTCGATTGGCGACGATGCCAGACAGCCAGTAGCGGGTGACCCCACCGATGGCGCTGCCCAGAGCGATCCAAAGATATTCCATCTTCAATCGCTTTTTGCTGTAACAAATCCCCCGTTGTCGCCAAAGAAAAAACGAACGCTCTGCGCTTCGCCTTTGCGGGCTTTTCGTTGGAATGGGCTTGACACACGCGCTGTCTTTCAATGTTACTGGCAAGGCGCAGCCTGATTAGGTGTTTTACAACCAAGCAATCGGTTTCCAACAAGCAAAGAGAATTATGTTGAAGCGTAAATCCTGGTTTCCGCTGCTATTGATCCTTGTCCGATGCGGCGTCACTCCTCTCCTGGGGAGCGAAGCGGACATCAAAATCCCCGACCTCGAGCCGGTGACATTTAGCGGCCTGGGTGGCGTGAGCGGCCTGACGCTGATGTATCTCGGTATCCTGATTTGCGCGGCCGGCGCGATCTTTGGCCTGGTGCAATACAAGCAGACCAAGGCGCTGCCGGTGCATGAATCGATGGGCAACGTCTCCAACACCATCTGGGAAACGTGCAAGACGTACCTGTTTCAGCAAGGCAAGTTCCTCGCCATTCTCTGGGTGCTGATCGCGGCGTGCATTTTCTTTTATTTCAAGGTGCTTGAGGGTCAGAGCTTCGGCCATGTCCTCGTCATCCTGCTCGCTTCGATTCTGGGCATCCTCGGCTCCTACGGCGTCGCCTGGTTCGGCATCCGCATCAACACCACGGCCAATTCCCGCACCTCGTTTTCCGCGCTCAAGGGCAACGCGCTCGCCACGCTTGGCATCCCTTTGCGTTCGGGCATGAGCGTGGGTCTGCTCCTCGTCTGTGTTGAGTTGTTCTTCATGATCTGCATCCTGGTCTTCCTGCCCAGGGAACTGGTCGGCCCTTGCTTCATCGGTTTCGCAATCGGCGAATCGCTGGGCGCCAGTGCGCTCCGCATCTGCGGCGGCATTTTCACCAAAATCGCCGATATCGGTTCCGACCTGATGAAGATTGTCTTCAAGCTCCCCGAAGACGATCCGAAGAACCCCGGCGTGATCGCCGACTGCACCGGCGACAATGCCGGCGACAGCGTGGGGCCGACGGCGGACGGCTTCGAGACCTACGGCGTGACCGGGGTGGCGCTGATTGCGTTCCTGGCTCTGGCACTGGCCGCCGACGCGGCCACCTGCGCCACGCTCATCATCTGGCTGTTCACCATGCGGGCGTTGATGATCGTCACTTCGCTGGTTTCCTACTTCGTCAACGAAGCAGTCAGTAAAGCCAAGTACGCAAACCTGAAGGATTTCGATTTTGAAGCCCCATTGACTCACCTCGTGTGGATCACGTCGGCGGTTTCCATTCTCATCACTTTCGGGGCCAGTTACGTCCTCCTGGCGAAACAGGCGGGCATGGATCCGGCCCTCTGGTGGGTGCTCTCTGCCATCATCTCCTGCGGCACGGTGGCGGGGGCGTTGATTCCGGAGTTCACCAAGGTGTTCGTCAGCACGACTTCGCGGCACGTTCGGGAAGTCACCAACTGCTCCAAACACGGCGGCGCTTCGTTGAACATCCTGTCGGGATTCGTGGCCGGCAACTTCTCCGCGTTCTGGATGGGTCTTTGCATTCTCTCGCTGATGTTCGTGAGTTACCTGTTCGCCACCTACCAGGGTTCGCCGGTCGTCGCCCTGATGCCCGACGCGTTTAAGTTCGCCGCGCCGATCTTCGCGTTCGGCCTGGTTGCGTTCGGCTTCCTGGGCATGGGGCCGGTGACCATCGCGGTGGATAGCTACGGCCCGGTCACGGACAATGCCCAGTCGGTTTATGAACTAAGCCAGATCGAAGGCCGCAAGGGCATCAGAGAAGACCTGCGGGAGAATTTTGGCTTCAGTCCGGACTTCGAGAACGCCAAGTATCAACTCGAGAAAGGCGACGGATCGGGCAACACGTTCAAAGCCACCGCCAAGCCGGTGCTCATCGGCACGGCCGTTGTCGGCGCGACTACGATGGTGTTTGGCATCATCATGCTGTTGGAAAACCTCTTCGGCGGCGTGGTGGGCAAGTTAAGCCTGGTGCAGCCCGAGATCATTCTCGGTCTGCTCATGGGCGGCTCGGTGATTTACTGGTTCACTGGCGCATCCACCCAGGCAGTCGTGACCGGCGCGTATCGCGCCGTGGTCTATATCAAGGAGAACATGAGACTCGATGCCACCACCGCGTCGGAGAAGGACAGCAAGGAAGTAGTCCGCATCTGCACCGTCTACGCGCAGAAGGGCATGTGGAACATCTTTATCGTGATTTTCTGCCTGGCGCTCGCGCTGGCGTTCTTCAACCCTTACTTCTTCATCGGTTACCTCGTGGGCATCGCGTTCTTCGGACTGTTCCAGGCCATCTTCATGGCCAACGCCGGCGGCGCCTGGGATAACGCCAAGAAAATCGTGGAAGTGGACCTCCGCCAGAAAGGCACCGACCTGCACGCGGCGACCGTCGTTGGCGACACCGTAGGCGATCCATTCAAGGACACCTCGTCCGTGGCCATGAACCCGGTCATCAAGTTCACCACATTGTTCGGCCTGCTGGCCACGGAAATCGCGGTGACCATGACGGACAAAGTACTGAAGACCGGTATCGGAGCGTTTTTCTTCGTGATCGCGCTGATCTTCGTCTATCGCTCCTTCTACGCCATGCGGATCCCGGAGGAAAAAACTGGCACCGAAGACGTTCTGGTCATCCCGCACAATGTTCATGGGGCAGCCAGAGTGCCGGCGAACCCGAAGTGAGGCTTGAGTTCGTTAAATCGTTAACACGGCAAATCCAGAGGCGACACAAAGTCGGCTGACGACAATTTCGCGAGGCATTCTTTTAACGGTTCAACCCTTCAACGATTCAATGCCTGCGCACATGCGGATCGTTTCGCTCCTGCCCGGTTGCACCGAAATTGTCTGCGCACTGGGTCTGGCCGATCGGCTCGTCGGTCGCTCGCACGAGTGCGATTTCCCGCCGACCATTTGTCATCTGCCCGCTTGCACCGCGGCGAAGCTGAACGTCCACGCTGCCAGTCGCGAAATCGACCGCCAGGTCAAGTCACTGTTGGAGGACGCGCTCTCGATTTATCGCATCGACACCGGGAAGCTGAAGGAATTGCAGCCCGACATCATTCTCACCCAGTCGCAGTGTGAGGTCTGCGCGGTGAGTTTGCCGGAGGTGGAGCGAGCAGTCAGCGAATGGATTGGCTCCAGACCGAGTGTCCTTTCCCTCGCCCCGGCGTCGCTCGCTGATGTTTGGAGTGACATTCTTCGCGTCGCCGAAGCACTCGGTGTTGCCCAGAGCGGCCAGGAGTTGGTCAACAAACTGCGCGCGCGTATCGCAGCTATCGCCTCAAAATCCCGCGCAGTCGGGCATCGCCCTTCCGTCGCCTGTATCGAATGGCTTGACCCGCTGATGGCCGCGGGTAACTGGATGCCGGAACTGGTCGAACTCGCCGGCGGACAGAATCAGTTTGGCGAACCGGGCCAACATTCTCCGTGGCTGACCTGGGAGGCTTTGCGCGAACGCGATCCGGAAGTCATTGTCATCATGCCGTGCGGATTTAACCTCGCGCGGACGCGGCGAGAGATGTCGGCGCTCACAACGAAACCGGATTGGGAGAATCTAAGCGCCGCAAAACGCCAGCGCATTTACCTGACCGATGGCAATCAGTATTTCAATCGCCCCGGCCCTCGCTTGGTTGAGTCGCTGGAAATCCTCGCTGAGATCGCTCACCCTGATATTTTCCGATTCGGCCACGAGCGGGTTGGTTGGGAAAAACTCTAGCCAGGCGAAGAACGCGGGCAGGTAGCCGCCTTCGTTTGCCGTGATCATCCAGGGCAGGGATTGTCCTATATTTGTTTGCGAAATCGAAGAGATGAACTCGACCGGAAAGTCCTTTCCGAGCGTTACCCATCGGGCATCGCTCTTTTGCGCGTCGCTGGTCTTGAACCTGGCGCTGGCCTCCTGGTTATCGAGGCCGAACACGCGGTCGCCGCTGCCTGGGGAAAAATCCCCGCGTTTCCCGACTGGAAGCACGACGCATGTTGCTATCAAGTCCGCACCGGTGTCGGCCACAAGTACGAACGCGCCTCCATTTCATTGGAGCCAGATCGAATCTGCCGATTATCGCCAGTATATTGCCAACCTGCGCGCGGTCGGTTGCCCGGAGCAGACCATTCGGGACATCATTGCCGCTGACCTGAACCAACTTTACGCTCCGCGCGCGCAGGCTGTCTGGCACCCGCCGAAACGGGAATACTGGCAAAAACCCGAACGCGACCAGCCCACCCCAAGTCAACTCAAACAACTGATGGCGCTGGACAAGGAAAAATCCGGGACGTTCCAGGAACTGCTTGGTGTCCCACTCAAGCAACAAGGGTTGATTGATACGCTCTACCTGCAGGTTCACGGCAGCGAACAGCAGCTTCTCTTTCTGCCGCCGGACACGCGCGAAGCGGCGTTGCGGGCGCTGGATGAGGCTGGCTTCGACGAGAAGGAAGCGACATTTGCCAGCAGCCATCCCAACCAAACCCCGGAGCAGGAGCTGTTCGACGACAAGTTGAAAATCCTTGAGCCCGTGCTGTCGCCGGAACAGTTGCAGGAATTCCGCCTGCGCAACTCCTGGAGCGCAAGGATGCTTCGCACCGAATTGCAATATTTCGAGTGTACCCCGGAGGAATTCAAGACGCTGCTCGACCGCCGCGATCAAAACACGAAGAATCGGGATTATGGACCCGACCTTTTAAACCGCACGGCAGCGACCGAAGAAGTCCGCAAGCTGTTCGGCGACGAACGGGCGAAGGAGTTCCAGCGCGTGACGGACCTTTTCTACATCAACGCCCGCAGCGCAGCGGAGGAGCAAGGACTGCCGTTGGAGCGCGCCGACGAGGCCTGGCAGATCACCCGCGACGCGCGCGCCGCCGCGGATCAGGCGGCAAATAACTCCAGCCTTACCGCAGAAGAACGAAAACGTCAGGTGCAGACTCTGCGCGAGCAGGCCGAAACGCGCCTGGACGCATTGCTCGGCGAAAAAGCTGCCCGCGGTGTTCGACGCGACCTCCGCAACGTTCTCGCCGCGACCGGGGGGAACATTCGGCCATGAAACGGGCTCTTCAATTCAGTTTATTGCTCAACGTGCTCCTGCTTGGATTCGCCTGGCGGCGGAGCGCCCACCCGCGGCCAATTCTGCGGCAGCTCCGCACTGAAGTGGGCGAGCCATTGAAGAATTCGTTCCAGAGAATTTCGCGATCTCAAACAGCGGCTCCGCAGCCGCCCACCCCTTGGGATGCCCTCGAAGCCGCTTTGCCGGCAGAGTTCATTGCCAGGCTTCGGGCCATCGGCTGTCCGGAACAAACCATTCGGGACATTGTCACTTTCCGCTTGTGCCGCGAGTACCGGAACCAGTGGCTCGGGGTGGAAGATGACGCCGCGCGCTCGTGGAACTACACCCGAAATCGCGACCAGCGGGAATGGCGGAACCAGAACCACGAGCGGACTGAGCTGCGCAACGAAATGATTTCGACCTCGGAGTCGCTGCTCAATGAATCCTGGGGAACTTTGACCACCACTCTGTTGGGCTGGCCGGAGGGGGGCAACCAGATGGCGTTTCTCCCGGTCGAGAAACGGAGACAAATCCGGGAATTGGACGAGCGGTACCGTTTCCTGGGGGAAGAGTTGGAGCGCTGGCGCTTCACGGGCGATCTCGATGCTGATGACCTCACTCTGATGCGTGAATGGGATTTGCAAAAGCGCGCCGAATTGGAGACGATGCTTTCGCCACAGGACTTGAAGGAATATCTCTATCGT
>QHOP01000318.1 GCA_003219345.1 Verrucomicrobiota bacterium | reverse complement strand
CCGGTTTGGGGCTGGTCACGTAGGCAGTGATCGGCTCCACCTGGCCCACCAGCGTCGGCGGCGTGACATACTGCCGCCACATCGTCGTCAACACGAGCAGCACACCGAAAAAAGCGAGGATGGGAAAAGCCCGAAAGCGAAACTCACGCCACCGTTGCGCCGGCGGCGTAGGAATGACAGGCAAGGGATTCATCAATCAGAGTTCGGATTCTTCTTCGGCTTTCAGTCCAGTCACGCGCGAGACGCCTTGCATCGCGCGCAACTCGGTCAACAAATCATCCATTCGGTCGGGGTCGCGCATCAGCAGCCGGTAGGAAAGGTCGGTGCCTTCGTAGCCTTCATGGGAGCGCTGGCTTGCGCAAATGGCTTTGCGGCTGTGCCGGTGCAACAGGTTCCGCAGCTCTTCCAGATCAGAGAGAGATCGCGACCAGTGCATATTGATAATCGTGTCGTAGCGGTGACGGGTGCCAAAAGAGGTGACCCAGAGATAAAAGATTACCGTGGCGGTCAACAGACAGCCCACGATGGCGACCGGAAACCGTTGCGTGCCGCAGGCCATGCCCATGGCGAGGGACCACAGGATGTAAGTGGAATCGAACGTGTCGCGCAGAATGTTGCGGAACCGCACGATCGCGAACACGGCCATCATCCCGAATGCCGTCACCAGATTATTCGCCATGACCGTCATCACCAGCGATACGATCATGGGGATGACAATGAGTGAGTTAACGAATGAGCGTGAGTAGGAAAGTCCGGTGTGGGTCAGCATGTAAACCCAGGCAATCGTTTGACCGATCAAAAAAGCCAGAAGCAGGCTGAGCACCAACGTGGGAATGCTCAGCGGCGCCGAAGCGTAATCGCTATGGTTTAGCCAATCATTCATGGGAATCTTTTGAGACTAAGCTATCTGAAACACAGCCATTTGTCACGAAGGCAAACACGGCAGGTCCTTATGCCGGGTCTCTGGATCGCCCCGGCGCTCGCCCGCAAGCGCAAGGCTGGAAAATTTCTCCAATCCCATCAGCGTCACTCCGTCCACATATTTGGCCGCGCCGCATTGCATCAACCCGAAAACACGCACCAGTTCCCTGAACCAATCGGGAAAACGGTCGGTGAACTTCAGCTCCAGAATCACTTCTTTGCCAAAGACGATCATGGGCTTGTCCATGTCAACGCTCAGGCGCGCGACCGGCTCCGGCTCGAATTTCACGTCGCGATCCATGGTCACTCGGACCGAGTTGTCTTTCGGGCTGATCCAGGCTTCGCGCAGGTAGGCAATGTGCGCCTTGGGCCTGGCGCGCATATCCTGCATTAACCTGCCGAAATTCTGCAGGAAGACCAATTGTCGCGGGTCCCGTGAAACCAGATGCGCCGGCTCGGGCAAATGCCCGGCCAGCAGCCAGTCCACCGCGTCCCGGCGCACTCCGCCGCGCTGCTTGGAAATGATGTTGTTCATTCGCCGTTTGATCTCGAAAAAGACGGGCGCCTCCGCCCGATTGTCATAAAAACGCAGTCGTAACTTGTACCGGTTTTTGTCCCCGTTGATCGTGCTGTGGTAAAGGCCCAGGCCATCCGAGTCCAGGTACAGGCTGTGAACCGGGTAAGAGAAATCGGGGAGCGTGGCGCCGTATTCATCAATCTCCAGATAGCTGCTCACGAAATCCCGCGCGGCCCGGGCGACATCCTCTCGGATGATGTACTTCAACTCGAACCGCTGCTGCTGCATTTTGTCTTCGGCCATACAAAGATAAATCGGCCTTTCATCTCCCGACCAGGGGCCGGGATATCGTCACGCAACCGTCACAGCCTTGTCAAGTATCGCTGCCGGCGGGCGGTGGTACTACGAAACGCGCATTTTCGGGTTAGAACCCTTAATTGGCAGCATCAATTTTTCTATTGCCAAACTTTTTATTTTTGCTCAATTCTCGTTCAGTTTCCAAACAACGAAAGTCTGCCTGGTCGCCCTGGCGGCAATCAACCCGGCTAACGGGTGAGTGCCCGCACATTGCCAGGAAGGGTGTGTCCGCCGGAAAGGCCAGGCATAGTTCATGAGAGGACAGTTTATGCGTAACCGAACGTTCCTTCTTACGTCTGCACTCGGGCTTGGCCTCAGCGTCATTTGCACCAAGGCTGCCGTTTATCAGGAGGTCGGTGGCCAAGTCGTGGTTGAAGCCGTGCACTTTGACTACCGAAACTTCGAATTCACCGACGCGGCGATTCCCCATCACTTTCATATCGTGCCGGATGAAGACAACACGAACACAGTAGCTCATCCCTGGACCGATACTGGGAACAATCCCAACGATCTCAGCGGGCTCAACCAGATCGCCAATTCCCGCACCGGACATTATGTGCAGATCGTTCCCGACATCGCCCAGAACAAAGGCAATTGCGCGACTTGTCCGAACGAAAACGTCGGGTTCCCGCCGTACGTCGAATTCAAGGTCAACATCACGACACTCGGCACATACCAACTCTATCTGCGGCAAGTGGGCTGGGATGGAAACAGTGATTCCTTTTTTGGCCAGATACTGGAGTTTGCTCCACCCGGACCTGGGCCAAACTTTTATCGTTATGCGCCAAATCCGGACAGCGGCGATTTTGCTGCCCTGCAGAATGACCCGAACGATGCCACAACAGCGAACCAGGGGTGGAGTGGTTACGCAGCCCCGGCACCGCGGGTTGACGGCGGCGGCGGCGAAGTGAAGGCGTTGTATAATATCACCACACCGGGACTTTACACCATCCGGCTCAGCCAACGTGAAGACGGTGCTGCGGTGGACGCCATCATTTTGCAATTGGCTAGTCTGCCCCCTCCGACAAATCCGGGTCCGGCAGAGTCATCAGTTTCCACTGTTAACCCGCCCTATGTGCGGGCTGTTGATCCCACTCCCGGACAACAGCAAGTTCCGCCGGACAACAACATCGGCTGTCAGCTCGTTAACGGGCCTACCAAAAATGTCGCCACCAACACCATCCGACTCATCGTTGATGGCGCGACCGTCTCGCCCTCCATTACCCAGACCAGCAGCGTGACCTACGTGTCGTATTCACCTTCGCCGCTCCTGACCTCAGGCAAAGCCATCAATTGGAGCGTCATCTTCAGCGACAACGGTACACCAGCGACGTCGTACACCAATACTTTTCCGTTCTCGGTTCTGCCTTATTCCCCCATTCCAACCAATTTCCTGGTCGCCCCGGGCCTGGTGGACACGACGAAACCCGGTTTCCTGCTGCATCCCTATCAAACGGATGCGACGAGCAACCCGAACGCAGCCCAACCAAACACTCTGGCCTGGACCGAAGACCAACTCCGGGGGCTGCACGGCCCCAATGTCGCTGACCTCTCGGGCGCCGATGCAAATGGATTCTACGCGGAAACGAACGTGGTCAATTACGACCTCGCAGCCACGCCTTCGATCGCAGGCACAATTGCGGCGGATAATTTCGACGGGGACCTTCCGTTTCCCGGTATTCCTGGTCCAACAGCCCCGGACACGGGCAATTCCACGGAAGAAATTTTGACCTGGCTCGACTTGAAAGCGGGGGTTTATCGGATGGTCGTCAACAGTGATGACGGATTCAAAGTCTCAGTGGCGTCTGACCCGCGTGACACGGCCGGACTGGTCGTGGGTTCGTTTGACGGTGGTCGCGGATTTGCCGATTCTCTTTTTATATTCGTGGTCCCACAGGATGGCTTTTATCCTTTCCGCCTGCTCTGGGAGAACGGCAATGGTGATTTCACCGTTGCCGGTAACGCCGGCAGTCTGGAATGGTTCACCCAAAACGTATTTGGCAGGAAGGCACTGGTCAACAGCAACACTAACGGAACGCTGGCAACAAAAGCGTATCGCTCAGGCCCCAGTTATCCGTATGTCTCACGTTTCCTGAACTCCCTATTCGGGTTCACGATAGATTACAAGGACAATGGAGGGATCGTCCTAAACAAAGACACCTTCCAGGTCACTTTGGATGGGAGCCCGATAACGACTAGTATCGGAAAGACAAACGGAGTAACGACGATCAATTATGCGCCCGTGAGCGTTCTCGCCTCGAACTCCACACATACCATCGGGCTGGCTTTCAACGATTCGGGAGCCCCTGCCAAGACGTATACGCGTTCGATTGACTTCACCGTCCAGCCGTATGTTACGTTGCCTCCGAGCTACGCGGCAGGCACGCCGGACACCACCAAGCCAGGCTTCACGCTGCACGTATGGCGAATCGACGCGCAGGACGCCACCGGAGCCGAGATTATCGTGGACCCGAACGACACCGTTGCCCACGCAGAATTGGAACTGGCAGGCATGGTGACGAACACGGCCACGGGCCGGCCCTATACCAACTCAGCCATCGCCAATCCAGCCGATGGCTCGTTTACTTATCTTGAGCCGGCCGTCATCAACTACAGCAGAGACCTTACTACTCCACCTGCAGGAGCTCTCGGTTTCGGCGACTTCCAGCCCGACGTTCAAATGCCTGGCATCATGGGGACAACCGACCTGGAAACCGCCAACGCGGCGATGGAGATACTCACGTATGTCACCCTGCCTGCCGGCCTGGTCCGGATGGGTGTCAACAGCGACGACGGATTCCGCCTTTCGCCCGCGACCAGCGTCAGCGACTCCAGAAATGCCCTGACACTGGGGATCTTTGATGCCGGCCGCGGAGCCACAGACAGCATCTTTGACTTCTATGTCGCACAAGCCGGCACTTATCCAATGCGTCTGGTTTGGGACAACGGCGGCGGCGACTGTAACGTGGAATGGTTCTCCGTTCTTGCCGATGGGACGAAAGTCCTGATTAACGACAGCACCAATACGGCATTCAAGGCTTATCGGGCCGCAGCAACGGCGCAGCCGCCTCCGCAGATTACCAGCGCCCGGATCACCGGCGGCAGTATCACGATCCAGTGGAGCAACGGCGGCACGCTGGAATCAACGACGAGCTTGAGCACTACACCGATCAACTGGACCCCCACCGGCAACAGCAGCGGCACGTTCTCCGAGGCGGCAACCGGAACAAAGTTCTATCGCGTCAAGAAATAACAGTTGATTGCGTAATCCAAAAAAGACCGGGACCACTCCCGGTCTTTTTTCATTTCAAAAATGGACCCGGACTGCCTTGGAATTGAAGCGCTCTGCGAACCGCGGCCCTCAGCGGTTCACCAGGTTCACAAATCGCTGCGCCCGGTCACGCACGATCGCTGGCAGACGCGCAGGATCGAAACCTTTGCGGGCATAATAGCCAAAATTGGTGTTCCACAACACGTACATGTCGAAGGGGGCCGGTTCCCGTCGGGCTTTGCCGCGAAAATAATTCGTCAGATAATTCCAGTGCTGCCGCGCGACCGGGAGGGACACTTCGGGATTCACGTAGTCTTTTGAATTCGAGTATAACCTCCAAACGGCGGGATGGATTTGGAATCGGCTCACTTCACCGGCCCGGCCGATGCCGCGGTCGTTGTTGCCGCTTTCTATCATTCCCAACGCAAAGAAAAGCTTGGTGTCGAAATAAGACGCGTCGAAGGCGGCGTTTTCCTCCGCTGGCTGCGCTTGCGCCAGACACGAAATCTCCATTGCTATCCAGGCCGCCATCAGGACGCAAAAAGTGCGCGCGAATTTACAACTGGATTTTAGATTGAGCATTTTCCGCCGTGAGCTGAACTGCTCATCGACGACTCATTTTGGCCGAACAACGGTATAAAATCAATCCACGCGATATAGTGGGTAAACCCGGCGCCAACCCCAGATATAGCGTTATTTCACGGTTGATGGCGCATCCAACTTTGGCTGCGCCCGAAGGCGCTCGTGACTCCAGTCGGCGAAACGGTCGGAGAAGAATTAGAGGCTAAAGTAAAGAGCCGGCGCGGGCCGTCGCGCCTGGAACCTTGTCGACTGCGGCTGAGATCGCGAACGCTTTTGGGCCGGGCGCTGCTCTCTCCTTCTTTCACCGCAGATTTGGCCTGTCGCCCTTGAGCAGATGGATTCCGAATTGGATCGTTCACGCGTGGTTAGACGGCGTCTATCGGAAAAAATTCAATTGCGCACGCGCCGTTGAGTCAGCGCAAAAAAGTTTTGCCTGCGAATATGTCTGCTTGCGCCCGTTTAATGTGTTCTCGTTCACGTCGCAAAGCGCCACAATGTCCTCACCCAGTTCGGCGCAGTGATCGGTGTCACCAGCCCCTTTTCCGCCGGCGCCGATGACCGCGATGCTCAATTTTTCATTCGGCGACCTGTAACGGGCACGCGCCGCGCCGGCGGGAATCGGAACCATGACTGCGCCCGCGGCCAGCGCCGATGAATAGACGAATCGGCGACGAGTGATGAGAGTTTGAGACGACGATTGGGGGGAATTTCGTGTGGCCATGCTCAATGACTAGCCATCTCCCTTGCGCCGGGCAAGGGATTTTACGCGCGGATAAATGCAGGGCGGCCATTGACTGCGTGGCGAGGGAGGACGAAGTTTCTGCGAGGTGATGCAAATGAAAACGATAGCCAACATTGGCGAAACGGTCAAACGAGAGATGCTGTCGTCCGCTTCCCGGGAGAAACTGGCCAACACGGTTTCCTCGCAGAAGGCGCCGGACAAAATCGTCGGGAAACGGTTCGTTCTCAGCGGTCCGCTGGTGGCGCTGATCAAAAGCGATGAGCCGCTGCGAACCTTCAACCCGTTCTCGGCGTCAAACTCAACGAGCGAAACCCGGTTGGACCGCGTGCGCCTGGACCCCTACCTGCCGCCGCCGCGCGGCATCGTGCTTTTCCGCCTGGGGTTTTAGCTCCGGGTCTGACGAACGCTGGCCGACCCGCCGATAGGTTCGAGCGTCACCGCCGCGGTGACCGGCGAAAAGGAGAAGTGTATCGCGGCTCCAACGCTCCAGGCTATGAAACTGAAATACATTGCCCTGAACGACCGACTCTATCGCTACGTCTGCGCCTGCCGCACCGGCTCCGACGATCTCGTCCTCGATGCGCTGCGACGGGAAACCGAGGCTTTGGGCGACATCAGCCGCATGCAAATCAGCCGCGAGCAAGGCAGCTTTATGACTCTTCTCGTTGCTGCAATCGGCGCGGCGTCGGCGATTGAAGTGGGCACTTTCACCGGTTACAGTTCGATCTGCATCGCGCGCGGACTGCGCGCCGATGGACGTCTGCTTTGCCTTGACGCCAGTGAGGAATGGACCACCATCGCGCGCCGGTATTGGAAACGGGCTGGTGTGCGGAAGAGGATCGAACTGCGGCTCGGCCCGGCTATCGCAACTCTGAAAAAACTCGACCGCGGGCTGGTCTTCGACTTCGCGTTCGTTGACGCCGCCAAAGAAGAATACGACGCGTACTACGAACTGATTCTTCCGCGCGTGCGACCCAACGGTCTGATTCTGTTTGACAACATGCTGTGGGGCGGGCGGCTGGGGACAACGCGGATCAATCAGGCAAGTGGTCGCGCCATCGACAAGCTCAATCGCAAGCTGGCCCGCGACAAGCGTGTCGAATCCGTTCTGCTGCCCATCGCCGACGGTCTTCAACTTTGCCGGAAGCGGTGAAGCCGTTCGCTGCTGCCGTTGCGTAGAAACTGAAGGAAGTTGGAGCCTTCTTTCGCTTTGCGCACGCATTGGGACCATGAATCACCC
>QHOP01000317.1 GCA_003219345.1 Verrucomicrobiota bacterium | reverse complement strand
CGTGGATGACAAGTCGGAAGTGAAGTTCCGCTCCGTCCAAATTGCTTCAATTGGTCAGGAGGAAGTCGTCGTGTCCGACGGAGTCGGTGTCGGTGAAAAGGTGGTGGCGCTCGGAGCGCATCTCCTGCACGAGGGACAAGTCGTTAGCGCGGCAAAAGAGGACAAGAAAGAGGAGAAGATGTCCTATGCGAAGTTTTAATCTCTCCGCTCTGGCGGTGCGGGAACGCGCTATCACACTGTTCTTCATCTTTGCTTCGGCATGTGCGGGCATCTATGCCTACTTTCATCTGGGACGAGCGGAAGACCCCTCTTTCACGATCAAAGTGCTCACAGTAACTGCGGTGTGGCCCGGAGCAACCGCCCAGGAAATGCAGGATCTCGTGGCCGAGCCGCTGGAGAAGAGACTCCAGGAGTTGCGCTGGTATGATCGGGTGGAAACCATTACGCGACCGGGGCTGGCGTTGATGACGCTGCAACTCATTGACAAAACTCCGCCCAAAGAAGTTCCCGACCAGTTTTACCAGGCGCGAAAGAAACTGGGTGATGAGGCGCGCAAATTACCGCAAGGCGCGATAGGGCCTTTTGTTAACGACGAGTATTCGGACGTTTCCTTCGCACTCTACTCGGTAGAGGCTCGGGGTTTTCCGCTCCGCAAACTAACCCGCGTCGCCGAAGAACTCCGGCAGAGATTTCTCCACGTGCGGGGAGTCAAGAAGGTGGATATCGTGGGGGAACAACAAGAGAGGATATTTGTCGAGTTTTCCTATCCGCGGTTGACGATGCTGGGCGTCTCGCCAGCAGAAATTTTTTCCGCCCTCGCGCGACAGAATGCGGTAACTCCAGCAGGATCAGTTGACACGGATGGAGCACAGGTGTTTGTGCGCCTCGACGGGGCATACACCGACATAGATAAAATCCGCGATACCCCGATCGTGGCTGGCAAGCAAAGCTTGAAGCTATCGGACGTCGCGGAGGTCACAAGAGGCTACGAAGATCCGGCAACCTTTGTCATTCGGCACAATGGAGAGCCCTCTCTGTTGCTGAGTATCGTTATGAAAGAGGGCTGGAATGGGCTGGATTTAGGCGATGCCCGGCGGGCGGAAAGCGACAAGATCTCCTCCAACCTGCCATTGGGAGTCAGCCTAAAAAAAATCACCGATCAGGCCGTCAACATCAGTTCCGCGGTGGACGAATTCATGATCAAGTTCGCCATGGCCGTCGGGGTGGTGATGCTGGTCAGCCTGCTGAGCTTGGGGTGGAGGGTTGGAATCGTCGTGGTGGCGGCAATCCCGCTGACCTTGGGCGCAGTCTTTGTGACCATGATGATCACGGATCGAGTTTTTGACCGAATCACGTTAGGAGCGCTCATCATCTCGCTGGGGCTCCTGGTGGACGATGCAATCATCGCCATCGAATCCATGGTGGTGAAGATGGAGGAGGGAATGGACCGCATCCAAGCCGCGGCTTATGCCTGGAGCCACACCGCAGCGCCAATGCTCGCCGGGACACTGGTAACCGTCATCGGTTTTTTGCCGGTGGGCTTTGCGCGTTCAACCGCGGGAGAATATGCTGGCAAC
This sequence comes from Verrucomicrobiota bacterium, assembly GCA_003219345.1. Taxonomy (GTDB): domain Bacteria; phylum Verrucomicrobiota; class Verrucomicrobiia; order Limisphaerales; family AV2; genus AV2. The sequence continues at coordinate 5,097 of QHOP01000317.1, read as the reverse complement.
ATCTTCTGGATTGTCGGCTTTTCCTTGATCGCCTCGTGGTTCGTGGCGGTGGTTTTCACGCCGTATCTGGGGGTAAAACTTCTGCCGGATATCAAAACCATAAAAGGCGGCCATGAAGGGATCTATTCCACTCCGGGATACCAACGGCTTCGCCGTTTTATCACCTGGTGCGTGAAGAAAAAATATACGGTGGCCGGCATTGTCGTGGGTGCGTTTCTGATGGCGGCCGGCGGGATGGCGGTCGTGAAGAAACAGTTTTTCCCAAACTCTGACCGGCCTGAATTGTTGGTTGAGGTCCAGCTTCCATTGGGGACGAGCATCGAGACGACCAGCGCAGCGGCGAAAAAGATCGAACACTGGCTGTCGGAACAACCGGAATCGAAAATCGTGACTTCCTATATCGGAGCGGGTGCTCCACGGTTTTTCTTTTCCTACAACCCGGAACTGCCTGATCCCTCCTTTGCGAAAATAGTCGTTTTGACGCCGAACGCGAAGGCAAGAAATCATCTCAAATTGCGCCTGCGCCAGGCGGCCGCCGATGGCTTGGCGCCGGAAGCGCGGATTCGCGCGACGCAGTTGGTATTTGGACCCTACTCTCCCTTCCCCGTTGCTTTCCGGGTTATGGGGCCTGATCCGGCGAAACTTCGGGAAATCGCTCGCAGTGTCGAAGAAATCATGCGCAACGATCCGAATATGCGCACGGTGAATGTGGATTGGGGAGAACGCGTTCCCAAGTTGTACTTCGTTTTGGATCAAGAGCGATTGCGGCTCATCGGGCTTTCACCCGAAGAAGCAGCGCAGCAGTTGCAGTTTCTCCTGAACGGACAAACGATTACCCAGGTTCGTGAGAACATTCGCGCGGTAAATGTTGTCGCAAGAAGTGCGGGCTCCGAGCGATTAGATCCGGCCAAGCTGGAAAATTTCACCCTCACGACCCGGAATGGAAAGCCAATCCCTTTAAGCCAGATTGGACGGGTCGAAATCCAATCCGAAGACCCACTCATCAAGCGGCGGGATCGTGTTCCCACACTCACCGTGCGGGGTGATAATATTGAGACGACCCAAGCGCCGGATGTCTCTTCACGGATTTGGGCGAAACTTGCTCCGCTTCGAAAAGCGTTACCCGAAAATTATCGCATCGAGATAGCAGGCTCGATTGAGGAAGCAAAGAAAGCCAACTCAGCGCTGGCTCCACTTTTCCCCATCATGCTCCTGCTCATGTTGGCCGTCATCATCATTCAGGTGCGCTCTTTCTCGGCCATGTGGATGGTGATGCTGACCGGCCCGCTCGGACTGATCGGCGCAGTGCCGGCGCTGCTCATTTTTCAGCAGCCTTTTGGATTTAATGCCATTCTCGGTCTGATCGGTCTGTCAGGTATCTTGATGCGGAACACACTCATTTTGATCGGTCAGATTCATTCCAATCAAGCGGACGGCCTCGATCCGTATCATGCGATCATCGAGGCCACCGTCCAACGGTCGCGACCCGTCATCTTGACCGCACTGGCCGCGGTGCTGGCTTTTATTCCACTCACGCATTCAGTGTTCTGGGGATCCATGGCTTATGTGCTGATCGGAGGCACTGCCGTTGGCACGGTTTTGACGCTTGCCTTCCTACCCGCGCTCTACGCCATCTGGTTCCGCGTCAGCCATGTGGATGCCGTTCGTTGTAACCATGGCCAACAGGCTCCACCTGTCGTTGATCTGATTTGTGAACACACCGCATGAGAGGCTGACGCGCACCGCTCGAGTACTACCGCGCGATCGTGCGTCCGCTCACGACGTTCGTCGAACGCATGCGCAAGGCCGGGCGCACATTGCAACACCCCTGTTGCAGTTCCACGGCAGCGACGACGACTGCATCGTGCCGCCGACCGACGCGGACCGTCGGTGGTTCGACGCGCGTGTCCTCGAGGCCGTGCCGAACTCGGTCACTTCCTGCACATCGAGGCTCCCGCTACGATCGCCGCGCGCGTCGCCCGCTGGTTGGCGTAGCGCTACGCGTGCGTCGGGTGCGCGGCACGGCGCGAACGTGGAATTTCATGTCACCGACGACGAGGTCAACGACCTGGCGAGGCGAATTACGGCGGCGCTGGAACACACTGGGATTCGCGCGCTGAATCCGCCGCTGGAATTCTCGCAGGATTGCGACAGGGGTCGCAGGATCACGAGAGAAGGATTCCTCGACGTGACGCAATGTATCTGGAAATGAAAACGAACTCTATTCGCAATCGATCTCAAAAAGCTATCGCCGGTGCGGCGCTGGCGGTGGCAATGTCAACACCCGCGGCTGATCAACTCGCCTGTAATATTCATTGCGGATTGTGCCGCCGTTGCGCTGATATGGCTTCAGTCAAGTCCTGACCGGACCTGTTCCTCCGCTCTTTACTCCTCGATACGGAGTAGTTTCGTCGAGGTTTGGCATTGGTCGCGGCGGTGTTAACGATTCAGTTTGTTCGTAGGTGAGTACGCCATTGGGGTGGGTCATGGAATAGCCTTCGGATTGGGCTGATTGAATACCACCTTCGCAGCCATATGAAGCGAGTGCTTATCCCGCAAGTGGCCGTAGACCTTCATCACCAGTGCGCCTCCGTCGCTATGCCCAAGCCAACGTGAGACGGTCGGAATATCCACGCCTGATTCAATGCAGCGTGTAGTGAACAAATGCCGCAAGTCATGATGGGTCAGCTTTGGAATTCTGATGCGCTCACAGGCCCGAGCGAGCGACTTTTCGCACTCGCTAACTTTGCAAACCGGATCTTCTGGCCGCGGGTTTGATTGCTTTAAGCGTTCGAGCAGCCGGCGCATGTCCGCGATGATCGGAACCTGGCGAGTAGGTCTGTAGTTCTTGGTGCGCCGAGTTTTGAGATTATGAACTGTGATGTAGCCCTTAAACATGTCCACGTCTAACCATTTAACCATGCGCGCCTCACCGAGCCGACAGCCGGAATAGGCCAGAAAGCTGCCAAGATCGGCGCAGTTCTTTGAATGTTTAGCGCCGCCGTTTTCCATGATTTCGAGTAACTGGTTGAACTGGTCCGACTCTGGTAGTTGTGGCGGCGCCAAGGGGATGCCGAGCCGTTTTATTTCGTGCAATGGATTGTCCTCCGGCTGGTAGCCGGCGCGCTTGAAGATAGCTCTGAACGTGCCGAGCACGTTGTTGAAATACTGAGGCCCAACCTTCTCAGAGAGTCGCTTTGCCCATTCCCGACATGACTCCTTCTTAATTGCGGCCAGTTTCAGATCGTCAAGGCCGCTCCAATTTTTGAGAAGACTCTTCACACACCACTTTCTGAAATTACGGTGCGAGTCCGCAACGGTGTGATCGTTGTCCAGGTCGGTCTCATAAAGCGTCCTGGCGTCTCTGAAATAGACGGGAGCGCCCTTGACGTGCCGCTTTGACTTTCGCTGTTTCTTCAGGAAATCGGGCAACCTTACTAGAGCATCGGAATAAACGGTTGTCTCAGGCCTCAACTTTTGGCGAATCAACTTGCCATTCACCTTCACGCGTGCAAAATAATTTCCCGTGCCGACATACTGCAATAGATGTGGAACTTTTGGGAACGACTTCCACTTGCCGTCAGGCGAGAGGTGTTCTTTCCGGCTTGTCTTGCCGGGTTTTGTGCCGTCGGCCGTATCAGAGATTGCTTGCATGAGCTGCCAAAACGATACGGGATACAATTCAGGGATACAATCTCAAAGTTTCACAACTAATGCAGCTACATAACTGACTTATAATAAAGTATTTGCCAGCGTGGCGGAATTGGCGGACGCGCTAGATTCAGGTTTGAGCGATTTCCTACCCTTTCTCTATTGCTCTAATCGCGCCGAACCCTTTGACAATACGGGTGATAATGCACTTTTTGAGCTTCCGCATGGAGCAATCGAACGGAAGGCGAAACTAGCACAAAAACTAGCACAACTATCGCAGCCGTACGAAAAAGATTTGGCCTCCAAAGGGGCTTTCAATTCCGCCGCAATGTGAGCACAAGCACCGGCCCCCGGACTACTGGATCGGGGGGCTGCGTTGAGAGGAGACTGCAGACGCCGCGCCGTCCAGCCGGTGGAGGCGGAAGAATCGGGCTGTCGCGCCAACCTGCAGAGCACCACGATACCGGCCCGGCGAATCTTCAACAACGTTCGCGGATTCCGCAGTCCACCGACTCAGGTCGTTGCTTGACTCGATGACAAAGCCTTGGTTCGGTTGCGCCTGCCAGGTGAGAGCAACTTCGTACAAAGCGCTTGCTGAGTTTCTATCCAAAAGACCGACGCGACTCGAACGAACCAACTGGATTTGATCGATCCGCAGCGACGCCGGCGCGAGGCCCGGAACGACCTGCGGTGGATTGCCGACGATGACGCCGCCGTTGTTGACGAACGCGCCCACGTTCAGCGTGCCGGGGTTGTCCAACTCGCCCGAGCTTTCGAGAGTGAGCGCGCCGTTGATCGTGACAGTCAGTGAAGCTCCGCCGATTACGAGTTCTCCGGCGATGTCCATGGAGCCGGGCACGGTCATGGACTTGTTGAAGGTGATCATGCCGGCAGCGCCATTGGAAAGCGTGTTGGTCCCGGTGAGTGAGGCGCCGCCCTCGAAGAACACGATTAACGCTCCGAAGTTAATATCTGTTCCGAGCTGGCTCGGCGTTTGAAATCGGATGGTCCCGACGTCAGCAAAACCAACGCCATTGGTCAGAGTGTGTGTGCCGCCGTTGAAAGCGAGCGTCGCGTTTGTTTGAACAACAAAGTTACCACTGCTAATCCCTCCGTTGGCCAGGTTCACGCTGCCGCTCTGCACGACAAGAGATCCATTGTTATTGACCACTGGTTGAAGAGTACTGCTTCCGGTGCCGGCGCTCTTTTGGACTGTGCCCGAATTACTTAGCACCGGCGAGTTGCCGCCCTGGTTGTAAGCCCAGGTCTGATCGGCTTGCAGATCGAACAGTCCGCCAGCCTGATTGTTAATCGTGGCTCCGCTGCCGCTCCAAATATCTCCGCCGCTCCAACGAATCGCGCCAGCGTTATTGATTGTTCGCTGCGCGAATCCTTTTATGCCGCCACTGCTGATAAGCAAGCTCGCGCCATGCGCAATCGTACTTG
>QHOP01000316.1 GCA_003219345.1 Verrucomicrobiota bacterium | reverse complement strand
ATCGCCTCAAACCGGTAGTGCACGATGGCAGAACTGAGCACCGGTGACAGCGCCACGGATTCCTTGTTCCACCACTCCAACAGTTCGAACATCAAACCCGAGACATCCTCCGGTGGCGGCGGCATGTAAGCACCGACGCGCACGCGCATCGTCCGGTATCGTCCTGCTTCGCCCTGATCCATGACTTTGCCGGCAATGATCTGGTGCAACCGGAGCACGTCTTCGTGAGTGAGTTGTTTTTTGGCGGCCTGCTTCTCGACATGCCTGAGCGCGGCGAAGTAATTGATCACTTCCTGGCGTGCCCGCGAGTTGACCGCCACGAGTTCTTTGCCTTCCTCGACCGCACGCACCTGCTCCAGCGTGAGCGGGTTGCCCTCAATGGCCGTGGAAGAATGCGTATTTCGAGCGCGTGTGTCCTTCTGCAACGCCGGAATCCACGGCACCTGAACCACTGCGCTCATGATGCGCTCCCGCAAGGCCGCGATGGCTTCAACCCGCGCCAGCAACTCCGGCGTGATGACAAATCGCGGCTGGTAGCTCATGCCCCGGAGGATACGCCGTCGGTCAAGTGTGGGTCAAGTTATGGGTCAACCCACCTCTACACGGCAGGCCCTCCTGCTTGCGCCAAAGCTTCCGCAGACACACGCAACTGCCCCGACAGCAGGTTCGCCCGCCCGCAGCGTGGCGATGGATTCGATGAGGCTCATCTTCGCTGGTATTTCAGCCAAAAAGGATATTGCTGTTTCGGCTCGGGCGCTTAGCCAGACCCATAGCCACTTTGTTGAACTGGCGGTGGAATTCTCGGCATCGTTGGTGGACGCGGGAAATCCCGCTTGGCTGGATATGGTCCGCAAAACGGAACAGACGCCGCGTCAAAAGCTCCATCCTTGGCCGGGTCAGGATAGCCAGTCTCAAATGGCGACATCGCCTTGGCATTGTCGCGTGCCCACGTTAGCCACTTCTGTTGCTCTGCCCTGAGGCAGCCGGTTTGATTTCGCCAACGTTGCTCGCACTCGTTGATAAACTGCGCCGCCGTCTGATACAGACGCCACCATTCGGCGGCTTTCAACAAATCTTCTGATCGGGCGACACACCAGGCCCCGATCATGCTACTATGCCTTACGGAGCTGAAACCGAGCTCAAATACGTAAGCCTTGGCGTGAGGTTCACGCGAAAAGCGTGAGATTCACGCACAGGAGCGAAATACAGACAGAATGCAGTATCGGTTGGGTTTATGATGAACGATTCCCGTGTGGCTCATGGAGGTTCTCCGAGAAACTTTCCCCGGTGCGCCTTCGCAGTACTATTGGGCGTAGTGTTTTTATGGGTTCAGCCCTGCGCTGGTCAATCGGTCGTGGAGTTCAGAACGCGAATGTATGGTGGAAGCTGGGCCGGTCCAAGTCAGACGGATGGTTGGGAGTTCATTGCAAAGGAGGACCTTTCCGTCATTCAGTTGGGGCTTTTTGATGGCCACGACCGTGGAGGTTTTACTCAGCCTCACGAAATCGGCCTGTGGGACGATACCGGCAACCTATTGGTTTCAGCTACAATTGATTCGGGTGAAATCGTGCCACTAGTTGGAAACTTTCGTATGGTTGGCGTCCCAACCACGCAGTTACGAGTTGGCCAAACTTATGTCATCGGTGCTTTCATGCCGGGGGTGGTTACGGATTATGTGTACGGGCTGGATTCCTACAACGCATCGTTCTACGGTCTTCGGATTGACCCGCGAGTTCAGTTTGTGCAAATGCGTCAATCTGTCGCCGATGCGTTGGCCTTTCCAGCATCAACTGGAGTGAGAGATATATTCGGTATGTTCGGACCTGGCTTTGTCGTTGAGGTTCCTGAACCACGGACCTTGTCTCTAGTCGTTCTATCGATTCTACTCTTAACAACTGTGAAGAACTGCAATCAGGGTGCTAAGGAGAAAGAATCAAAAAACTTCGGTAAAATCAAATAGGGTTCTTGCTTGAAGGTTTCGCAGGGTAGGCGGCGTTACGCCGGCAGTCGAGGTTTCCAGGCGCTTCATTTCTTCAAATCCTCCGCGATGGTGGCGAATCGTTCGAGTGCGGCTTCCAAGTCATCCGTGATTTCCTGGGCGATGATTTCTGGAGCAGGCAAATTCGCTGATCCTTCCAGCGCCACCTTCACAATATAGAGTTCGTCGTCCGCGGGAGTGCCAGTCAGAAGCAAGGCCGGCCGGACCTTGGCCGCCCTGAAATCAATCATCCAGACTTCACCGGGATTGACGACGGGCATCGTCATCCTGCATGCGGTCGAGCATCATTGCGCCGTCCAGTGCTGCCTGGTTGCACAGTTCGATGTCCTGGTTTTGGGCCGCGAGTTCGAGCAACCGTTGGCGCACTAATCGTAATTCGGCTTCGGTCAACTTCGGCAGTTCGTTGATGATTTCCGTCACGCTCATGCTCGGAATGTTAATGCGTCGGGTCACGCTTGTCAGGTCAAGATGCCGCCTCTCTGGCCCGGACTCGAAAGAATTCTTACCCACGGATGGACACGGATGAACACGGATTTGCAGAAAAGACTTCGTCGCGAGATTCACGCCAACCCCGTATCCGTGTCCATCTGTGTTCATCCGTGGTTGAACTGCCATTTTTTGGATCCGGGCCTGACACAATCCTGACACAGAAACCGGGCATATTTCGTCTCTGACACAGCCTGACACAGGCCAACTGGCTGACACAGTCTGACACACCTTTTTCTACTGCCAGTTGCCCACAGATGCATAAAACCGCTTGCATTTACAAGGCTACTCACGTATCAGGACTAGCAGGTAAAAGCGTAGAAAGGCAACTATGAGCAATGACGAAAATATCCTTGTTGCAGGTTCAAGTCCTGCTATCCGCACCAATTGTCAGTCGCGATCCTTCCCATTTCTGACTGGTGTGTCTCAGAACAATGGCCGAGTGACCGGCCTGCCTGGCCAGGCAGTCTTCATGCCTCGGCGCGGACAAAGACGTTGCGGTGCGACCCAGGAGACAGGCCGCACCGCCTTTAACTCGCCCGTGAAAAAGGACAAAACGCAGGCGAGCAAATCACGTGCGGTGCGACCAGTGGCGGACACACCGCAGATCGCGAGCTGAGCGCCAGCAGTGGCCATTCATCCCTGGCGACGAAACATCGCTATGTAGCGAAGAAGCATTCGGAATGCCACTCAGAGTTGAAATGTCCGCCCAAGTCCCTGCGTTTTCAAAGCCCCGAGCGGAAAAGAGCCCTCCATCAGCGAACTGAAAGTATTGCAAATTGAAGCCAAATAACGGCGGCGAGACCCATCAACCAGGCCATGCTTTGCTCTGTTTCAAAAATTTCTCCACATATTTCCCCAGCAGATCCGCCTCGAGATTGACAGCATCGCCCGCCTTGCGTTCGCGCAGGGCCGTGACTTCACAGGTGTGCGGAATAATCCAGACGCGAAAACTTTTCCTTGCAACCGCCGCGACGGTGAGACTGATGCCATCAACCGCAACAGATCCCTTGAACACGACGTAACGCATCACCTCCGGCGGCGCGGCGATTTCGAGCGCGCGGTCCTGTCCGGCGCGTTCCCGGCGAATGATCGTTCCCATGCCGTCAATGTGGCCGGTAACGAAATGCCCGCCGAGGCGGCCGTTCACCGGCAACGATCGTTCGAGATTGACCGGCGAACCGACGCGGGCAAATTGGAGGTTTGTCCGTTCCCACGTTTCGCGCAGCAAATCGAACTGAAGCAGCTTCTGTCTCGAGCGCGAAACCAGCTTCACGACGGTAAGACAGCAGCCGTTCAGGGCCAGGCTGTCGCCGACCTTCAGTCCGCGGGCGCAGACTTTCGCGCGCACGACCAGTTGAATCGACCGGGCCGAAGGCTTAATGCTTTCGACGGTGCCAGTTTCTTCGACAATGCCTGTGAACATAAACAGCGCGCGCCTCCAGCGTGCCGGTTGCGCGGTATCCATGCCGCGCGTTGGCGCTAAGCTCGGAAGCTTCGCAACTTGCAGGCAGGATGCCTGCGCTACGATGCCGGTCCAACCCGAGCGGTCAACAGCAAATCCGGCCCCAGCCGGCGCCATTCCACCTCGCGGAGTTGAGTAATTTCCGCCAGCCGCTGGACGCCGTCTCCGGCGACCGCTTTCCGAGCGTCGCGACCGCCGAGGATTTTGGGCGCGTAAAAAAACTTGACGCGCTGCGCAAAACCGGCGAGCAGAAACGATGCGTTCACTTCGCCGCCGCCTTCGACCAGCAGGTTCGTCACATTTTCGTTGCCAAGTTTTTTGAGCAGCCAGCGCAAATCGATTTTCGATTTTCCATGTTCGATTTTCGATTTGACCGTCGGCGCGGCAATGACTTTCACGCGCCTTGCCAACGCCGCCACTCGTTTTTTGGGCGCCACTTTGCCGACGACAATCGTGGTCAACGCCGCGTGCTCGTCGCTCACTATTTTTGCGTTCAAAGGCGTTCGCGCCATCGCATCGAGTACGATTCGACGCAGCGGCTTCCCGTCATTCCGCGTTCCGCGTTCCGCGTTCCGCGCTCGCAAAGTCAGACTCGGGTCATCTGTTAAAATCGTGTTCAGGCCGACCAGAATCGCATCCGCGCCCTGACGCAGTTTCATCGCGTGAGCGCGCGCCTTTTCGCCGGTGATCCATTTCGATTCGCCGCTGGCCGTCGCAATTTTCCCGTCCAGGGTCATCGCCGCCTTCACTGTGACGAATGGCGTGCGATGAACAATCCAGTGGTTGAACGCTTCGTTCAGACGCGCGCATTCGTCAGCAATTTTCTGGCAGGGCGCGCAGTCCCCTGCGCGCTGCTGCCTGGCAGGATACGGATCGGCGCGCACGGGGTGGCACGCCCTACCTTCCCCTTCTCCAAGCATCGTGACTTTAATTCCCGCGCGTTTCAAAATTTTGAAAGCCTTGCCGCGATGTTTCGGATTGAGGTCCGTCGCGCCGACCACGACGCTCTTGACCCCGGCTGCTTTGATGGCCTCGGTGCAGGGTGGCGTGCGGCCGTGCGTGCTGCACGGTTCCAGGGTGACGTAAAGCGTCGCGCCTTTGGTGCTGTGATCACGCTTGTGCGCGTCGCGAACCGCTTCCACTTCCGCGTGCGATTCGCCCGCGCGCCGATGCCAGCCCTGGCCGATGATCTTGCCGTTCTTCACCAGCACCGCGCCGACCATTGGATTGGGCGAAGTTGTGCCATAGCCGCGCCGGGCGAGGCGGAGGGCGAGGCGCATGAACTGGGCGTCAGACATCGCCGCGCAGCGTAGCGGCCGACGGCAAAAGGCTCAAACTGAAAGGACCGCGAGGAGGAATGAGAATCAACCACGGATGAACACGGATGAACACGGATTTTGAACAGCAGAGACGCGGAGACGCAGATAAAACTTTGGTTTTCATACGAAATGTTGGACGACGAATCCTACATGCGACGAATGGAATTCAAGAAGGCGATTTACGCTTCAAATCACATTCGCCTCATCGATGTCACAGACCACGACTTTACCAGCCCGAACTCTTTCTTGAGCAGAAATTGCCAAAAGAATTTCACGCAGCCGTTGAACCAGACGTTGGATTCCTTCTCCGCGCCGCTGCGCCTCTGGAATCAGACATCCGCGTTCATCGGTGTTCATCCGTGGTTAAAATTCTCCGGGTCTTAGCGTTGAAGGAATTGGATTTATTCCTCAAACAACGCCGCCGCGAACTGTTTCGCGTCGAACGGCTGCAAATCGTCCGGCTGCTCGCCGACGCCGATGAATTTGACGGGCAGGCCGAGTTCTTTCTGGATCGCCACGACCATGCCGCCTTTGCTCGTGCCGTCGAGCTTGGTGATGACGAGGCCGGTCAGTTTCACCGCCTTGTTGAATTCGCGCGCCTGGTTCAGCGCGTTCATGCCGGTCGAGCCATCCAACACCAGCAGCACTTCGTGCGGCGCGCCGGGAAGTTTCTTGTCCATCACGCGATGCAGCTTCTGCAATTCCTGCATCAAGTTGTGTTTGGTGTGCAGCCGGCCGGCGGTATCGACGAGCAGATAGTCGGCCTTGCGCGCGAGCGCTGCGGTCACGGCGTCGTGCGCGACGGCCGCGGGGTCGGCTCCATAGTCCGCGGCGATAACCGGCACGTTGAGGCGCTGGCCCCAGAGTTTGAGTTGCTCAATCGCAGCCGCGCGAAAGGTGTCGCACGCGGCCAGCAACGCTGTCTGACCGCGCGCCTGGATCAGGTGCGCGAGCTTGGCGCCGGTGGTCGTCTTGCCGGTGCCGTTGACTCCGACGATGGAGATGACCGTCGGGGCGCGGGATGTTTTGCGCAGTTCGCCATGGTTCGACGAAAGACTTTTCTCGACTTCACAGCGCGCGATGGTGAAGACATCCACGCCACGTCCGCCTTGGGTTTCGTAAGCCATTTTTACCGCGGCGATGATCTGGTGCGTTGTCCCGACGCCGAGGTCGGCACCGAGCAGCGCGGCTTCGAGTTCTTCCAGCGTCGCGCCGGTCAGTTTCGGCGAACCGGTGACGATGCGTTTGATTTCGTGGGCCAGCCGGCTGTGGGTTTTCTGCAAACCGGCTTTGAGTTTGTGAAAAAGATTCATTCGTCAAATAGTTGAATCGTTGAATCGTTGAAGCGCTGAGACGCTGAACCGATTCAACGGTGCCGATGAGGGGTTTGCCTTTGCTCAGGCCGTGACAGTCCGAGCCACCGGTGATGGCCAGGTTGAATTCCTTCGCCAGGCGCACGTAGCGCTGGGAGGTCGAGGGCGAGTGTTTAGTGTGGAAACACTCCAAGCCGTCCAGGCCGGTGCTCACCAGGTCCGGAATGATTTTGTCCGTGCGGTTCAAGCCGGGGTGCGCCATGACCGCGAGTCCGCCCGCCTGATGGATCAACGCAATCGCATCGAGCGCGGAGATTTTGAACTTCGGCACCCACGCCGGCCGGTTCTTTTTCAGAAATCGTTCAAAGGCCTCGTCGAGGTTCGCGCAGAAGCCGCCCATCACCAGCGCGCGGCCCACGTGCGGCCGGCCGGGCGAGCGGCAATTCGCGATGGCGAAAACCGCGTCGGCCTGGAGCGGGATGTTGTGCTGGTTCAACCGGGCGACCATTTCATGGATGCGGTTCTGGCGGACTTTTTGGAATTTTGCCATTTCCGCGAGCAGACGGGGATTTTGCGTATCGACAAAGTAACCGAGCAAATGCAATTCGTTGTCGTCGAACTCCGCGGTCAGCTCCGTGGCGGGGACGAACTCGAGGCCGGCCTGTTGGCAGGCGGCGCTCATGCGGTCGCACCCCTCCACCGTGTCGTGGTCGGTCACCGCAATGGCGGCCAGTGCGAGTTGTCGGGCGCGCCCGGCCAGCTCCTCGGGTGTGTAAGTGCCGTCGGAAAAAATTGTGTGCAGATGGAGGTCGGCGAACATCGTTCAAACGCGCAATGCGGAATGCGGAATGCGGAATGGCTCGCGCCCGGCGTGCATGCGGGAGGTGGCCGACTTGAAACTGAAAACTTGAAACTTGAAACTCATTTGACAACGCGCGCCGGGCGCAGCAGTTCGCTTTTGATTTTGTCAAGGATGCCGTTGACGAACTTGCCGCTGTCCTGAGTGGAAAATTTTTTGGCGATATCGACCCCTTCGTTGATGCTGACGACGGGCGGGATGTCTTCGCGGTGAACCATTTCGTAAATGGCGAGCCGGAGGACATTGCGGTCCACGGCGGCCATGCGATGCAGCTCCCAGTTCTTCGCGTGCTTTTTGATGTGCTCGTCGATTTCGTTCCGGTGTTCGATGACGCCTCGAATGAGCGGTTCGGCGAAGAGCCGCACGGCGGATTCCTCGGCGGTAGGCAGCGGCAACTCGATTTTCTCTCCCCAGGTGGCCGGACCTTTTTCTTCCGCGAGCGCGGCGGTTTGTTGCGAGACCCAGAACTGATCGAGCGCAGCCTCCAGATTTTCCGGAGGATTCAGATCGTATTGAAACAGGAATTGAACAGCGCGTTCCCGCGCCTCACGTCGAGTGCCCATACCGCGGCAAGGATGACGGAGGAAGGATGAAGGCGGAAGGAAAAACTGCGGCTCAACTCGACCACGAATGAACACCAATGAACACAAATAAGTTCAGAGACTGGAGGACTTCGTCGCCAGACGCCCGGCGAAAATAAGGAGGCGTCCCATCGGCCGGTGCGCGCCGGCTGCTACCCCGCCTGATTCGTGTGAATTCGTGTCCATTCGTGGTTCAACCTTGGTCCCCCGCCTGACCGGCCAGCGCCTTGCGGACGGCGGCGAGGACCTTTTTGTCCGGCGGAAAAAAGAGGAGGCCCTTTTTAGCGGCGACTTTGTCGCCGACCAGCACGGCGAACTCGCCGAGGCCGCCTTCGACCAGTTCGGCCTGGACTCCGAGTTCGCGTTCCAACAGGGCCGCCACACGGACGGCTCTTGGTTTATACGAAGCTCAGGTCTTGCAGTAGCGAATGGTGATGGATTTCATCATCGATAGCGTCTCAAGTTGCCCAGACTTTCCGGAAGCGACTCATTCGTGCAGTTCGGTGCTATAGGCGTACTGCGAGGCATCCCATCCAGTAAGACGAAAACCCTATTTGGGAAGCGATTCCCAACCGTCTAATCAGCCGCCACGCTATGGAACATGCCGCTCCCAGAAGCGCGGTTCTCAATACTTCGGCACGCTGGGGTCAATTTCGTCCGCCCAGGCGCTGATGCCGCCTCTGACGCTCTTTAGATATTTGAAGCCTTGTTCTCTCAAAAACCTCAGGGCCTTCATCGAGCGGACGCCGCTCTTGCAATGGATGAAATATTGCTGGTTCGGGTCCAGTTCAGTGAATCTTTGCGGCAGCGTGCTGAGCGGGAACAGCGGCACGCCATCAACGTGGGCAATCTCGTATTCGTCCGCTCCGGTTCGGGTGTGATGCCGCAGAACATTTCGTAATCGATCAGCTTCGTGATCGTCGGGTGGTCGCCGCAGAGCGGGCATTGCGGGTCTTTGCGCAGGTTCAACTCGCGAAACTTCATGTCGAGCGCGTTGAACAGGAGCAAACGCCCGACGAGTGAACTGCCTTTGCCGAGCGCCAGTTTAAGAATTTCCGTCGCCTGGATTCAACCAATAATGCCGGGCAACACGCCGAGCACGCCGCCTTCGGCGCAACTGGGCACCATGCCGGGCGGGGGCGGTTCGGGATAAAGACAGCGATAACACGGCCCGCCCAGGTGCGGCGCGAAAACGCTGGCCTGACCCTCAAAACGGAAAATGGAGCCGTAAACATTCGGTTTTTTGAGCAGCACGCAGGCGTCGTTGGTCAGATAACGCGTCGGGAAATTGTCGGTGCCGTCCACGACGATGTCGTAGGGTTTGATAATGTCGAGGGCGTTTTCGCTGGTGAGTCGCGTGTTGTGGATGACGACTTCGACGCCGGGGTTGATGCCGTTGATGGTTTCTTTGGCCGACTGGGCTTTGGGCCGGCCCACATCGGCGTCCGTGTGCAGAATCTGGCGCTGGAGATTGGAGAAATCCACGTTGTCGAAGTCAACGATGCCGAGCTTGCCGATGCCCGCGGCGGCGAGATACATGGCGATAGGCGAGCCGAGTCCGCCTGCGCCGATGCACAGGACGCTGGTGGAGCAGATTTTCTTTTGGCCGGGCAAACCGACTTCGGGAAGGATCAAATGCCGCGAGTAACGGCGAATCTCATCGTTGCTTAATTGCATAAAACACTATAATCCGACTGAGCGTAGAGCAGCTTCGGGATAAATCAAGTCAACGCATGGACAGCCAAGGCCGAACTGACTTGGGCTAAGAATATGAATGGAGACCTCAATCGAGTGCAAATGAGGAAACTAAAAAACTTTGTGAGAGGAAGCCTTCCAGCTTGACAAGACACGTCGATCTAAAGACTGCCGCGGCCCAACTCAAAAAAATTTCGAGCCTGCGCCCTTCGCTCGCCATCGTGCTCGGCAGCGGGTTCGACGCGGTCGCCGATGCGCTGGAGAGGGACGCGGAGGTCGCTTACGCGAAGCTGCCCGGTTTTCCGCCACCCGGGGTGAGAGGACACGCGGGCAAGGCGTTGTTCGGCAAACTGGCCGGAACGCCCGTGCTGGTGCTCAGCGGACGGGCCCATTACTACGAAGGTCATTCGATGGACGGAATCACATTCCCGATCCTGGCGCTGGCGGCATTCGGGATTCGCGCTCTGTTGCTGACCAATGCCGCGGGCGGGATTAATCGCCGATTTCGCGTCGGGGATTTCATGGCGGTGACCGACCACATCAATTTCATGGGCGTCAATCCGCTGCGCGGACCGGCTGCGAATGACGAAGTGCGCTTTGTCGATCTGACTCAAGCCTACGATCCGAAGTTGAATCGTTTGCTGAAGCGGGCGGCGGGCCGTCGGCATGAGCACGGTGCCCGAGGCGATTGTGGCGCGGCAATGTGGTCTGCGGGTCGCGGGCATTTCGTGCATCACGAACCTGGCGGCAGGCATGAACCAGGGAACCTTGTCGCATCTCGAAGTGTTGGAGAGCGCCGAGCGTGTCAAAACTTTGGCAGCGCAATTGCTGACAAATTTCGCCGGATTCTACGGGCGGAAGAATCTCGAAAGCGGAATCCAGAGTGAAGAATGAAGAAAAAGTCAAAGCCTCCTCACGTCGGCTGCGACGGGACAAATTGAACCAGAGGGTGTTCGGTGGCGGAGTTGTTGCCGGCAGCTTTCCTGCGCCCGGGAAAGATTGTGGTTGAGACCCGCGGCACGAAAAAGTAACTTGTTGTCGCGTCAGTCGCTGCCTCATGAAGCTTGATTCAGGTTTCGAGTTGGACAATGCCGCGTGGCCCGCCTTCCTGGTGGACGATTCGGGCATCGTTCGTCACGCCAATCAAGCCGCGGTGAACACCTTTGGCACCGTGATGGAGGGTGAACCGTCTTTGTCCGCCTCGGTCTGGGCACCGGAAACGGACTTGACCCCGGAGCAGTTCCTGGCGAAGTCGGAGCGGTCTTCGGCTCAAATGACGCTTTTGGAGTTCCGCGTGAAAGGCGGTGCGACGACGCAATTCAACACCTACGTCTGTTCTCTCCTTCGCGAAGGGCAGAAATTCTTTTTGTTTCAATTGTTTTGCGACAGCGCGTCGCACGACAGCGAGCCGGCCCCGGCTTTCGAGTCGGAAGAGCAGGCGCAGCGCAAGTTTAAAAGTGGCGACACGGATTTGCAGACGGGCGCGTTTTCGTTCGAGGCCAACGCGGCCCAGAAACAGAAACTGGATTGCGCGCTGCAACTGACCCGCACGGTTGCGCTGGATTTCAACAACGCGCTCACCAGTGTGCTGGGCCATACCTCGCTGGTCCTCAGCAAAATGGAGCCGAGCAATCCCTGGCGCAATTCTCTCATGGAGGTGGAAAAGGCGGCGCAGAAAGCGGCGGAAATCGCCCAAGACCTGGCCGCTTTCAGCCGGCAGGAAAAGGACCCCCACGCCCAGACCCCCGGCAATGTGAATAACATCCTCCGGCGCGCCGTGGAGCTGTTCCAGAAGCCCGGCTCGGCCAACATTCTTTGGACCCTGCAACTCGAAAAGCAACTTTTC
>QHOP01000315.1 GCA_003219345.1 Verrucomicrobiota bacterium | reverse complement strand
AAGCTGCCCAGCGCCATGACCGCGGCCCGTTGAATCTCCTGGGGTTGCTTCGGCGCGAGCAAGATGGTCAATGCCTCCCTAACCCGCTCGAAGTCGTCATAGGCGAGGACCTGGATTGCCTTCAGTCGCGTGTCCAACGGGGCTTCGGCCAGCGCGGTGTCCCGCCCCTGGTCGAGCAGCGCATCGACGAAACGCGGCGCGGCGCTTTGGCGCAGGCTGTGGCCCGCGCGCTTGAGTCCTTCGCCGACGCCGAGGGCGACTTCAAGGAGCGCATTGGCCTGGCGGGCCGCTTCCATGGTGTGCAGGATTTCATCGTCCTTGCCACGGATGCCGACGATCTGGGCGAGTTCGGGTAAGAAGCTGGTCGCTCGTGTTGGCGACGGAACTCAGAACGGCCGTGCGAATCCAAGAGTCTGCGGCATCGCGCCTGGCGATGGTAGCGAGGGCTTCAGCGGCGCGCTCGCTGATTGATTGGGGAGCGCGGGCGCCCCGCCCGCTGTTCGACGCGCCCTCGCGTCGAACACCCGTGGTGCTAGCGGCGGGGGCGCCGCTAGCTGCGCCCGAGGCGGGCGCGCTCCCCATCTCAGATGAGAGGAATTCGCCGAGCGTGAAGGCAAGTTGGAAACGGACGCGAGCGTCGGAGTCGGAGGCGAGTTTGATGAGGGCGTCAGGGAGCGTACGCCGCTGGCGTGCCTCGTTCGGCGTCCCGCCGGACGAGTCTCGGCGAGACGCCTCGACCGCACGCGGGACGCGTGCGGTCCCCAACTGCAACTCGGCGAGCTTCACCGCGTTCTCGCGGACGCCGGCAGCCTGGTCCTTTAGACCGGCCAGCACATCTTCGTCGTTGAGGCGATTCAAACCTGCCAGCGTCCACAGTGCGTGCACACGCGCCTGGGCGGTCCGGCCGCGCTTCACCATTTTGCGCAGCGCGGGCACGGCGGATTGGTCCTGGCGCTCGAACAGGAGACGCTGCGCGGTTTCGCGCCACCAGGAGTTCGGGTTCTCCAAAGTCGCAACGAGTTCGACGGTGGTCGCGTGGCCGAGGCGCGGAGGTTTTCGCGGCGTGAAATTTTGAGGCGCGAGTCTCCAGAGGCGGCCTCGCTCGCGGCCGCTTTCCAAATCAACCGCGGCATGGATGTCGTCGGGAATGCTCCACGGGTGCTCGATGTTTTCGCGATACATGTCCACCACGTGCAGCGTGCCGTCGGGCGCGTTGACGAAGTTCACGGGGCGAAACCAGTTGTCGGTCGAGGCGACCATCTCGGCCTTGCCGTCCACGCGGGTGGCCTTGAAGGTCGGACCGTCAGGCGTGACTTGCAGCCGGTAGAACAGGTTGCCTGCGCACTCACAGACGAAGATATTATCGCGATAGTTCTGCGGATACGCCGCGCCGCGGTAGCTCGTGATGCCGCTCGAAGAAGTGACGACGCCCGCCCCGACGAGTTCGCTGCGGGGCATCACGATGTCGCGCTCGCCTGCCCAACGTTCCGCGCGGAGCACGCGCCACAGCTCGGGCTGCGAAATCCGATAGACGGGCAACTGGTCGCCCGACTCGGCCATGTCGTGGAGCGGGCCGGGGGCGGCGAGGTAAGGATTGCGCGCAAGGTAACGCTGCGGCAGGACGATATGCTGCGCGGGATTGCGAATGTCACAAAGGAACCGATGGCCCCAATCGTCGAACGTGCCGCCGAAGCGCGCGCCGCCGGGGAGCACTTCGAACTGCTCCGTCACGGGGT
Source organism: Verrucomicrobiota bacterium (assembly GCA_003219345.1). GTDB lineage: Bacteria > Verrucomicrobiota > Verrucomicrobiia > Limisphaerales > AV2 > AV2. The sequence continues at coordinate 10,245 of QHOP01000315.1, read as the reverse complement.
CGAAGCGGAAATCATTTCGTGTCATCACGAGCGGCTTGGCGTCGGGCTTGTCGCCGGGGCGAATCTGCCCGCCGTTGCTGCCGCCGGCGCCGTGGATGTGGTTGTCGAGGCCCCACACCAAATTGTTCATAACGGCCTGCACGTTGAGCTTGCGGAAGCCGGTGAAGACTTTGATGCGCACGTCGGCCTTGCCGTCGCCGTCAGTGTCCTTGAGATACCAGATGTCCGGCGTGGCGGCGACGAACACGCCGCCTTTCCAGCACGCGACACCCGTGGGCCATGAGAGGCCATCGGCAAACACGGTGGACTGGTCGAAGACGCCATCCCCGTCGGTGTCTTCCAACAGGCGCACGGTGCCGATGGCGGCATCAGTGGGATTCTCCTGGTTCCGCTGGTGATGCGCCTTGTCCGTGTAGGGATAGTCGCGCATCTCGCAGACGTAGGCGCGACCGTTTTCGTCGTAGGCCATCGCGACGGGACTCGCGACGAGCGGTTCGGCGGCGAGGAGGTCCATGCGAAAACCGTCGAGCACGCGGAAGGTCTTTGCGGCGTCGCGGGCGGGTGTGGGCGCGATGCTGGGGAGTCTGCCGCGGACGGCGTTGGGCGGCGCGACCATGCGTGGATCGGGCTCGGCGGCAAAGTTGAGCTGTGTCGGAGCCGTTGTGAGAAGAATCGCAGTTCCAAAAATGAGGGGCATGAAGCCCAAGAACTCGCAAAAGCTCCCGCGCATAGAAGCTAACGCAGCAGTTAACCAAGTCTTCGTTTTCTCCGCTACCTCCGTTTCCTCCGTTGCCTCCTGTTGGAAAAGACTCATGCATTGGTGGCCAACAGGGGGCTTTTGAACAGGAGACAACAGAGGGATTCCATTTCTCTTGATCACAAGGGTTCCAATATCATTCCTGGCGCAGGCAGCAACTACGGATTAACGCTCCACATTAACAAGGCCCACAATGTAGAATTGACGATGCCTTTCCGGATGGGCGCAACTTGGGAGTGCCACCACGTCGTAGCGGCGGGCGTCCTCGCCTGCCGTAGAGCCGGGCATCTTGCCCGGCGGAAAAAGCTTGGCCAGGCCAGCTTCGCCCTGCACGCAGAGGCGGGTCCGGGCGGCAGGCTCTACGGCAGCCAAGATGGCCGCCACTACGTTGGTACTTTCAAGTTGCGGCGAAGCGCAACAGATGAGAAATCGAACCGCGCACAAACAATGAGATTCTCCATCCTTCTTCTGCTAACCCTAGGTTTCAACGCTTGTCCGGCACCGGCTCAGGAAGGCAAGGACCACAATGCGCCCGCGCTGTCAGCTCCGATCAAAGGGCCGCTCAGACAGTCCAGGAATCCGAATTACTTCGAGGACGCGAGCGGCACTCCGCTCATCCTGTGCGGATCGCAGACGTGGAACACGTTGCAGGATTGGGGGAGCAAAGGGGCCGTCCAACCGCTGGACTTCGAGGCTTTCGTCAGCTTCCTCAAGGCGCATGGACACAATTTCACTCTGCTGTGGTGTACTGAGCTGCCGAAATTCCGAGGCCTGCCGACCACGGAATCCTCCCCGCCGGATTTCACGGTGAGTCCGTTTCCCTGGATGAGGTCAGGGCCTGGATTGGCGACCGATGGCGGATTGAAATTCAACCTGACAAAATTTGACCAGGCTTATTTCGATCGGTTGCGCGCGCGAGTCCAGGCCCTGAGCAGTGCCGGCATCTATGTCGGCGTCTATCTGTTCAGCGGTGAATTTCTATTGCGCTTCCGCTGTTCAACAGACGGCTATCCTTTTACCGGAGCCAACAACGTCAATGGAGTCGATGATGGCTACCGGGGCGGATCCGTCGAGCGCGCGGTCGCCTCCGTGACCATGACTGCGCCCAACGCCATTACTGAATTCCAGGACGCCTACGTGAAGAAAACGATAGACACGCTGAACGATTTGCCGAATGTGCTTTGGATTGTTTCTGAGGAAGCTCCGCCCAAATCGACCTGGTGGAATGACCACTTGATTTCGTTCGTCCGAGCGTACGAAAAGTGGAAGAGCTTCCAACATCCCATCGGATACGCCGCGCTCGATAGTGCCGCGGATACGATCCTTTACAACTCGGATGCCGATTGGGTCGCCCCGGCGGCCAGGGTTTCTCCCGCCAGGTCGTGCGGAACCGGCCAGCCTTCTTGCAAGGTCAACATTAATGACAGTGACCACAGCTACTTCGGAATGTGGAACGATACGCCTCTGACGAACCGAAATTATGCCTGGGAGAATTTCACAACCGGCAATCAAGTTCTGTTCATGGACCCGTATCTTGTCTATTACCCGCGCCAGAATCGGAATCTGTGCGCTGCTCCCGTCAACGGCATCGGCTGCAAGCCTGACCCGCGCTGGGACAATTTCAGGAGCAATCTCGGATATATTCTGCGCTATTCACGCAAACTCAATCTGGCCAACGTCGCTCCCAGCAGCACGCTTTGTTCGACACACTACTGTCTTGCCCAAACCCCATCCGTCGGCGCGGAGTACCTGGCTTACGCGCCTGCCGGAGGCTCATTCACGATGGACCTCTCGGCCATGCCCAACTCACGGAAATTGGCGGTCGAATGGTTCAATCCCGCGAGCGGGGAGACGATATCCCAAAATTCAATTACTGCTGGATCGTCCGCGCGGTCGTTCAGTGCACCGTTCACCGGCGATGCCGTGCTCTACCTGGTGGATAGTGATGGACATAAGTGAGGAGCTCTGACTCAACCGCGAATGAACGCGAATGAACGCGAATGGAACGCGTAGCAGCCGACGTGAGGAGGCTCAAACTGAAAGGGCTGAAAGCCCGGCAGACAATAGCCCAGGGCAAGCGAAGTGAACGAGCGCCGTCCTGGGTCAACGAGTAAAAAAGCAATTCTAGCCCTGAAAGGGCGACACAATCGTTGGTCGTGGTTTTGCGGGAAACCTTGACCAAGCAGCCACAGAAAGATCGACAACGCCTCTGCGAAGAAATAGTTTCAACATGAGCCGTTATGAAATTGAGCCGTCTCCGAAACGTCGTCGTCCTGATCGTTGTTCTTGTCGCTTGTCCGATGGCTCGAGCCGGTGGAGAGCGCAAGAGTTGGAAGCCGGATGAGGCGCGAAAATACCTGGACGAGCGCCAAAAAGCCTGGTTCGCGTTCTCTTCGGCCGACCGCGGCGAGGGAGAGACGCGAACGTCTTGCGTTAGCTGTCACACCGTCCTCCCGTACGTCCTGGCACGCCCTGTCCTGCGAAAGTTCGTCGGCGCTGAAACAACGACCGAAAACAAGTTGCTCGCCCAAATCAGGATGCGTGTCGAGAACTGGAAAGGACTGGACAGCGAGGCGTTCGGCCTGTTTTACGATTCGAGTGACCGGAAGAAAAAGGAGTCTTGGGGCACGGAAGCAGTTCTCAACACAGTCATCCTCGCATTCGATGACCGGAGCAGAAGTTCGCCGAGCGCTGGGACGAAACAGGCGTTCTCAAACCTTTGGCAGACACAGGTGCAGACCGGTGACGATAAGGGATCGTGGGATTGGCTCGACTTCAACATGGGGCCCTGGGAATGGAAAGAGGCACGCTACTTTGGAGCATCGCTGGCTGCGATCGCCATCGGGACTGCACCTGGTTATTACACCCCCGGGACGGACGCAGACACCGATGCCCGAGTCATGCTGCTCCGAGACTATCTGAAAGACGGGCTCCAAAGACAGAACCTGCACAACCGAGTTTGGGGACTCTGGGCGTCCACCAAAGTCGAAGGAATTCTGACGAAGGCAGAGCGGAAGAAGCTCAGCGATCAGTTGCTTTACCAGCAGCACGATGACGGCGGCTGGAGCCTGTCCTCACTCGGGACATGGGTCCGGAGGGACGGCACAGCGCAGGAGTCCGAATCCGACGGCTACGCAACCGGCCTGGTCCTGCATGTCCTCCAGATTGCCGGCGTGCCAAAAGACGATGTGAAGATTGCCAATGGCCTGGACTGGCTCAAGAGCAACCAGTCGGCAACGGGCGCGTGGCGAGGCGTCTCGGTCAATAAGAAACGGGACCCCGCCAGTCATTCGGGCAAGTTCATGTCCGACGCGGCAACCGCCTTTGCCGTGCTCGCCCTCAGCCACTGAACCACGCTCTTTGCGCCTTCGCGCCTTTGCGCTGAAGAGATTCTGCCGCCCTTTCAGGGCTTGGATGGATTTGTTGGACGGTTGACCCAGGGCTCCGCTCGCAGACTCGCTTCGCCCTGGGCTATTATCTTTCGGGCTTGGTCTCGCTCGCTCCCGCTCGTTCGGCCCTCGCGGGCCTTCGGCTTCGCCGAATTCCTTTCGCCACTTCCCGAGTGACTCAAGTCAGCCCTTGCGATAGCTGCGGTCCGTTCAACACGACCATTGACTCACGCTTTCACCGTCCCGCATATGCGGGATCGCCGCGCAGCATCGCCCGGCGCTGCGGCCCAATATTTCGGAGTGCCGAATTCCTGTTGCCGTGGTAGCGTCTGCACGTAACAATCAATCGTGAGCATTGCTATGAAAACAATCACACGTAGAAAATTTCTGAACAGCTCAATAACGGCCGGACTGGCGCTCGGCATGCCCAGAATCGTGATCGGCGCCGAGGGTTCGTCCCGATCTCCTGGCTCCAACGACACGGTGCGTGTAGCCGTGATAGGACTCGGGTCAACCACAGCGGCAGGCGGCGTGGGCGGGCGAGGGCATCAGCTCATTCCCCGAATTCGAGAGGTCCCCGGTGCCAAGATCGTTGCGTTGTGCGACGTAGACCAGGCGCACCTCGACCGCGAAGCCCAGCCGTTCAAAGACCGGGGCGAAGACGTCGCCACTTACCGCGACCTCCGCGGAATTCTCGACGACAAAACCATCGACGCGGTGGTCATCGCCTTGCCCAATCACTGGCATGCGCTGGCGACGGTTTGGGCCTGTCAAGCTGGCAAGGACGTGTATGTCGAGAAGCCGTTTTCCTACAACCTCTGGGAAGGAGAGCAAATGGTGGCGGCGGCCCGCAAGTACGGGCGCATGGTCCAGGTGGGCACTCAGAATCGTTCGAGCACGCTCCTGCGCCAGGTGTTCGACTACCTGCGCAGCGGCCAAATCGGGTCCATTCGCTACGCGCATGCGCTGGTGTACCGGGCGCGTGACGGCATCGGCACGATCAACAAACCGACCCCAGTGCCCGACACCGTGGACTACGATCTCTGGTGCGGTCCCGCGCCGAAGACGCCGCTCATGCGCAAACAACTGCATTACGAATGGCACTGGTTCTGGGCGACCGATGGGCTTTGGGACAGCATCAGCCGCCTCCGCGCGCGATGAGCATTGCGGGACGGTTTGCGTTCAACGACTGCGGCGAGACAGCCAACACGCACATCGCGCTGTTCGATTACCAACCAACCCCGCTCATCTGCGAGGTGCGCAACGTGCGCGTCTCCAAAGGCCCGGATGCAATGGGCAAGTTCCGAAACCAGAACCACGGCCTGGTGATTGACTGCGAAGGCGGTTACTTCGCCGGCGATGCTTCCGGCGGCGCACTCTTCGATAAGCAAGGCAAGAAGATCAAAGACTTCCCGGACGACGGTGGGTCGAAGGGATTGGAAACCTCGCATCTCTCCAACTTCGTGGCCGCCGTTCGCAGTCGGAAAGCCGGCGACCTTGCGGCTGAGGCGTTGCGGGGACATCACTCTACGGCCTGCTGCCACATGGCGAACGTTTCCTATCGACTCGGCAAACAGGCACGGCCTGAAGTCATCCGGGAAACGATCCAAGCGAACCGGGAGCTCTCGGATGCGTTCGAGCGTTGCCGCGAGTATCTGCGCGAAAACGAAGTTGACTTGGACACGACGCCCGCCGTGCTTGGGCCCTGGGTCACCTTTGATCCGAAGAGAGAACGGTTCGTCAACGATATCGCGGACCAGGCCAACGCGCTTTCGCAACGGGAATACCGCCAACCCTTCGTGGTGCCGAAGATTGCGTAACTTTTGTACCCGGTTTCAATATACCGGGCACGCCGTTGGGCGACGCGACCATTCCGCGCGTTCGGCCGCATCGGCGGCGCCGTAGCGTTTGTGCGCGCGGCTGAATCGCAGGACCAGAAAGATAGCAGGGCTGAATATTGGCATATCTTCATGCACTGATTCGGTCCTGACCCCTGCCCGCTTTACTTTGTTTGCTTTATGATATTTCGGGCTTGCCTCGGCCAGAGCATTGGATTAGCTAGGCTCATTCACTCGCCTCACATGCAGCACAAACTATTATACTATTATGAAAAGCTTCAACTTCTCATCAACACCGGGGCCTGCTTCGCAAGGCAGCCATTGCGTCGATCCTGGCAACCGCGGTCGCTTGTTTTACCGTTCCATCCCTGGCAGGTCCCAAAGGCACCATCTATGAGGAGCAGGTTGCGGAGATCGCTAAGCAACTGGTCGAGCGCTATAACGAAGAACCGCAAGGATCAACCCTTCCTTTCAGCTATCGCCTCTTGCCGGAGCAAGTCGCCGCCCTGAATCGTGGTGAGTCAATCGTTCTGAGCCTGATTGACGAGTGCATCATCCCCCAGGATCGCGAGGACATGCAGATCAATTCGTTGCAAATCGAGATGAAAATCTCAGGAACGTCGCAGCCGAACGAACTGTTCAGCCTGCTGGTTGACCATTCGGGCGTCTCGAAGATGAAGTTGGGCACCGACGTGTTCCTGTTCCGGCACAGCAACACCAGCTCGCTGAATCCCTTCCAACGTGAACATCTCCCCGACCCACGCTGAGGGCGAGCGCGTGACGGCGCGGATTCGGGAATGCCTAAAACAGGCGGGCAAGCTGAGTGGTGACGAACGCGAGTTCGTTCAACTCAAGAACCTGCAATGGACGGAAGCGCAACGCGCCGATGCCCGGAATTATCAAAGCGGTCTGGTGGTCCAGTTTCATCAAAACGTTGCCGGATTCCGACGCGGCGAACGAGTGACGGTGATACAGGGCGATGAGCACGGCATACGAGTTGAGCGGGAGAATGACAAGCCCGCCTTGCTGCCCGTGGACAAAGCCACTCGTTTTCAGGTTTACGAATCCCGAATGATTGCCCTGGCTCCCGGAGACATGGTTCGGATCACGCAGAACGGATTCACAAAAGACAAGCGACGGCTTAACAACGGCGATTTGAAGCAAGTCAAAGGGTTCACCGCCGATGGTGACATCAAACTGGCCAACGGCTGGGTGGTCTCAAAGGACTACGGGCATCTGACGCACGGTTGTGCGCCGGCACGGGCGCGGCGAGCGCATCGGTGATCTTCTGGTGGATGATCTGATTAAATTCTCTTTCCACAGGAGACGAGTTTATTCCATATTGTCTTTATTAAAAGGATAAATTCACAGCACCGGAATCATCAGGCAAGCGCCGAGGATGTCCACGGGCAGGGCTGGACCGATGCGGACTTTGACGCGCTTCTCTTCGAATTTGATGGATGCCCACCGCTTCTTCGGCAGCACAGGCCAGGGAAAGCCAATTCATAACCAGCGCGAAATTGTGGAATCTCAAACGCGGGGGCGCGAAACAGTTCCCGTTCGCAGACGGCATCCCGTTGACCGGCGTGTCAGACAATCATACTCCAAAGGGATCACGAGGTAATCTTGCGCTGGCGAGCCAAATTGATCCTTCGGTGATAACCTCATGCTGCCGTTTGAATGATGGCACCTTCGCTAGGAAGTTGAGAAGTTACCAAAAGAATTGATGTTACGGCATGGCTACCACGGGAATAACGCCGTTTTTGGCGCAGTGTTCCCGGCAGTCCATGATATGGCGCTTTATTCGTTCCGCCAAATCTAGCGCCCATTGGTGCGTGCAGCGGATTTGAATTGAACCATGATCGGGTAGAACAACCAATGACCAAACATCGCACCATCCAGTTCCGGCCGATTGGTGCTGCCTTCCATTCGTGACAAAGGACGAGACTTCGTGGCATACTCGTGCGCTACAGGGTGCCCACAATGACCATAGCTCAGCTCAGGCCCAAAAAAGTTCTGCACGGCCCGATTTTTCCGGAGCCTGTGCAAGTCATGGTTACCATCCCGATGGGTGATGCGGTGAAGCTCGTTGCCAAGGGCGTCAACACGTCACGCGTTTACAAACCCATTCTTACACCGGAGAAACTCGCTACGCTCGAAAGCACAGCAGACACCGAGCCGTTCGACGGCGACGCTCAGCGTTTCCGTCTCGCGCCGGCGTTTGAATATGACCCTTACTTCTCGCTCGGTGTCTGTGTGGGCGGACGTCTGAGGACGTCCCTCCGTTCGTTCACATCGGCAGTCACGTTCTATCGTTAGCCCATGATAAAGTGCGCCACAAAGAACACGAGACCGACCGGGGGAGATTCAGGTCGGCGCGTTGAACAGCCCAGCAAACTATGACTGACTGGAAACGAAAACTCGCCGCCTACTTGCACGACCCTCCGAGCAAAGCTCTCGACATTCGCACCCATCTAAGTATCAATTCATGTTCTTGCCGCGTGACCGCCCGTTTTTCGCGATAACGGACTGCGGGCCATTGTCGCTTGGGCATTACGGGCCAAGGGACCCAAGCGTGCCGGACATGGCGGGCAAGGCAGGGCTGCATCGACTCCGAAGCTAAATGACTTTTCCGAAGGAGTCCCAAGCGTCCCAAACTGCGGTCGGATTCCCCTTTTGTTCCGTGGTTCGCAGTTGCGCTGAAGCGCAATGCCCGCACACACGAATATGGTGCCAAACACCATGTTCACCGTGTCCACCATGCAGTGTTGCCGTGTCGTGTCTCTAATTCCTAAAATTCAACGATCAAGAAGCAGGCTGAATTTGCTTGTTAGCCATCGCTTCCGCGGCACATTTGTGAAGCTCACGAAGGAATTTGCCTTCCGCTCTCACCCGCCGTCCTGAATGTATTGCACCAAGCGTACAGAGAATACTTATCACCAAGAAACCCATTACTATCCATCTGCTCAAGCTGTGAGTACTTTCCCAAAAAGTATCCGGTGTTCCTGTTGTTTGGATTTGTGCCTTGGTAACTCTTTCCCAATTCAAGAGACAGAAGATTGCAGTGCCGAACGCGAAAAAGCAGAAGGAGATAACGGGGACGATATGACTCCACTTCCAACGCCAGCCCAAAATCTTAAATCATTACCGTGCTTTTCAGCGTTCCTCAGAGAATCAGCGCCTGCCGTCCTAATAACGTCTATTTGCGTTTGAACCAAGTCCAAGGCATTGGTGATAGCCTTGTCGAAGTGATTTCTTATTGCAGAGATCGCTGTATATGTTGCGCCGAACAGGCTAAGGACTAAAGCGATTAGTGAGTAGAGGGGCATTCTTAGGGTCAGCCCACTTTCTCTAATGCTGCAACTATTTCCGTTTTTCGCGGGTGGACGACATTCCAAAACGCATCGAACCTAGCTTCAAGCAACTGTGCTGGTCCAGGAGCATTGAAATAAACTTTCGCTCGGATGGCGTTTACGGGAGTGTCATCATTTAATGGATCGTGGGGTTGTTCTATTCGCGCCATTTTGCAGTCGCAAACAAAAAAATGTCCGATCTGATCCTTGACCCCTTCTCTCATCTTCCCTAGACCAATTTCCAACGTCTGCGGGAAAGTGGATTCAAGTTTGGAAAGAAATTCGGGTTTGTGGTCAGCAAGTACTAATATCTGAACTTTTCCATTGTTTGCTTTCAAACGTTGGAGCGCATCGACGAAAGTTTTTTCGAGCGTCTGTAAGAATTTCTCACAACTAGGGCCAGTAAACATTCGAATGGAGTGATTTGACCGATCAAACATTATTTCGGTCAACACGAGCGCGTCCAAATACGAATCGTTCTCAAATTCAGTGCGAACATTGTTTTGAATCATCCAGTTTATCACCTCGCGAAGCATAGAGGCTTTGACGACTCCATCGGCGCGGCCATACCAAGCTTGTGCGTGAGCGATTGTAACTGGTTTGTTTTTGTCGGTCATAGCCTCTGACCTCTCTTGATTGACCGTCCCAGTCTTTGGCTCGTTCATAACGCGTGACTAGCGTTTAACATGCCGCTTAGTTAGGTTGCAGCAAAATTTAGGCACAAGCTAGATTTCAGCCTGAATCGTGAAGCGCGTCCCTTGTATGGGGTCTTTACCGTAGCATTACAACTTTAAAAATCAACCCTTAATCGCCCAATTCTTGACCGGGTTGGCCACACCCTTACCCGGCCCAACGCGCACGCGCAGTTTGAGCTTCCCCCCAAAGTTAAACCACTGAGCGCAGAAAAT
>QHOP01000314.1 GCA_003219345.1 Verrucomicrobiota bacterium | reverse complement strand
ATACCATTTCCCATCGCGGACTTCGGGAATCGTGGTCTGCCACAAGCCGGATTTGCCTTCGACTTTCCTCCAACCGGTGATTCGGCGGCCGCCGCTCAATACTGGGTTTTCGTTCGGAAACGCGGCAATGGTGAACGGATGATCGGCGTCAGAACCGGAATCTTCCGCCACCAACACGACAGGTTGCGCGACGGAATAGGTGCCGCCGCGCAGCAGAATAGAAATGCGATCGGGCGCTTTGGCGGAATCTTGACGTGCCGCGCGCGTCTTTTCCAACGCCGCGGGCAGCGATGCCAACGGGCCATCCTTGCCGTCGCGCGCCGGTTTTTCCAGCCGTCCCGACCAATGGTCATTTCCGTTCGTGGCGACGTAAAAGGTCAGCGATTTCGCCCGGACGGAAGCGCCGAACCAAAGGAGTGTCGCACAGAAGAGAATCAGACCATGTCGCATCGACCGAAGATGCCCGTTGTCACGCGAGGGCTGCAAACAAAAAGACAAAACGAACTCTGCTTCCGGTCTTAGGTCGAACGATACAGTTGGGAGTGGGGAGCGCGGGCGCCCCGCCCGTAGTTCGACGCGCCCTCGCGTCGAACAACGCCTGGCCACCCTGAACCGTTCGGCGCGCCACTCCTCGGTGCTGAGTCATCGGCGGGAACGCCGTTGGCAGCGCCAGGGGCGGGCGCGCTCCCATCTGAATTGAATCGTGCCGGCTCAGGCGAGACGGCCCGCGGCGCCGCACCGTTCGATCTGCCGACAGATTCAGGGCGCGACTAATCCGAACCCGTTCCCTCCGCCCCAGCCCCCGGTGTCACCCGCGTAGGTCGTAATGCTCGCCTGCTTGCGGAACTCGTCGAGATTCAACTTGCCCTTGGCAAAGGCGTCGGCGTCTGATTTCTTCACGCGAATGGTCATGATCGTGCCGTGTGCGGGTGTTCCATCTTCACGAGGCTCCAGTAACACTTGATTTCCCTCGTCGTCAGCACTGACCGTCACTCTCGAAAGTTTGGTTTTGCCGGCGGCCTTCGCCTTCCCTGGCGCCGCGCTGGCGCCGCCGAAAACGCAAACGGTGATTGTCTCGTCGGATTTCAGGTTGCGGATGTTCGTCGCGTTTTTGAGGGCTTCGAGCAGGCCCTCTTTCAGGTCTTGAACCTTTTTCTCGTCGTATTCCTGTTCGGGGCCGCCAGCCATGCTGAATTTGAATGCTTTGCCGACCTGGCTCCACGCGTCATGCTGTCCGTATATCTCCCGCTTCGCCTCCTCCCAGGTGGAATCGGTCTCGGATTTCTCCTTGGTTTGCTCCGCTTTCTCCGGCGGGGGCAACAACGGGAAGTTGACATTCAACAGGAACAGCGCTCCGTAACCTTCAAGATAAATGCTGCGAATGGGACTTGAGCCGGGCCCGAAAAGCACGTTGATCCCCATGAACCGGTTTTGCCGGTCTTCATCCAGCTTTTGTGCCAGCGTTTTATCCAATATCCGCGACATCACCGCCAAATCCTCTTCCAGATTGCCTTGCGCTTTGGCGTCCGCGTCAGAAGTGCGAATCACCAGCGCTCTTCCAGGGCCGTCGTGACCGCGGTGAACGATCGATTGCAACCTATCTTGAAAAGCAGGGACATGGGGCGCTACGGCAGCACCCGACACGGCCGCCGGCGCGACAGGCGCTGCGGCTTGCGCGAGTTCGATTGCTTCCCGGCCATTGGCCATATGTTCCGCCATCTCGCGTCGCGCTTCCTGCCTCTTCACGGCCGCCTCGACCGCGGCCTCCTCGAGCTTCGGTGCCAACTCGGCTTGCACCTGCCGTTCGACTTCAGCCAGCGCCCTGGCTGACTCCTGTTCCTCCTGTTCGAGGGCCGCCCGGTCGGCCGGAGTGGAAGGTGGCGGTGGTTCCTGACAGCGCAACGGCGTCGCACCCGAATACAGCAGCACGGCGATAAGGGTGAGGGGAGTTATGAACGCTTTCATTTTGTTTTCCTTTTACTTTTGGGGTGAATTCGACGAGTTCGCGGGTTGGGTATAGTCGGCCAACTGAACCAGTTGTTGCTGGGCGCGGCGGAAGCCGCTTTCGGTCAGCACCGCCATAGTGTCCACGTCTTTCTTCAGCGAGAAGAAGTCCGCGAGGCGTTGTGACTGCAGCTTGTCCAACGCGGCGTTGATCGCCTGGTAGTCCTCGGTTCGTTTTGCCTCCACCGCCCTGGCAAACTCGGCGAGCAACTGCCTGGTTTGCTCCGTGGACGCCGCCAGCGTTGTGGACGCCGACTTGTCCAATTCATCGCGGACCAGTTGCGCAAATTCACGCCGCAGCTCCTGGCGCATCTCCGGCTCGATCGCTGCCCGCACCTGCCGAACGTCCGGAGGTGCCGAAGTAAGCCGTCCAATGCCGACACCGATGCTCAGCACAATCGCCGCCGCCGCTGCCCATTTGACCATCGGTTGCGCGAGCGCCACACGCTTGTGTCTCGTCGGCACTCGCCATTCATCGAGCCCGCTCCGCGCAGCCTGCCACTCGTTGACCTTGGATTTGCAATCCGGGCAGGTGTGCAGGTGCGCCTTGAGGTTCGCGCTTTGGTCGGCGTTCAATTCGTCGTAGAGATACGACATCCATTCTTCACGACTTGGGTGGTTCATAACATCACGCTTTCTACCGCTTGTCCGTCGGTCTTCGTTGATTCGACTGCCAGTATCGGCTTCAAAATCCTGTTCATCTGCGTCAACGCCTCGGCCATGCGCGACTTCACCGTTCCTTCCGGAACCTCGAGCACGGCGCCGATTTCGCGGAACTTCAAATTCTCGTAATGCCGCAGCACCAGCACCGTCCGATACGTCTCCGACAATTGCATCAATGCCTTTCGCACCAGTTCACTCCGTTCCTGTTCGACCAACGATTTGTCCGGCGTCGGTTCCGGCGCAACGAACGCCTCCAGTGCGGCCATCGCTTCCCCGCACATGCCGTCCAGCGACGTTTCCTCCCGACGCTGTCGCCGTCGCAACTCGTCGTAGCAAAGGTTCAACGCGATCCGCCATAGCCAGGTCGAGAACTTCCCGCTCGGCTGGTAATCCTTCCGCTTCGCGAACACGCGGGTGAAGGCTTCCTGCGCCAGGTCTTCGCCGCGATGCAGGTCGCCCGTCATTCGCACATCGGTGATGGCAAAGAGCGAACGGAGCGAGGCAAAGGGAGCGGTCCGCATACAACTATCCCAGTCCGGGCCCGTAACAGGTGTGGTTGACTGCGTGTCCGATAGTCATGCCATTGCATTTTTGACCACTCGCCTTCGCATTCGTTTCAAGAGTTAAACGCCCGGCGAATGAGTTTGGTTCGGAGAAAAATAACCCCTGAGGGGCGGACCAACCTGACGCGCCTTGGGCCGCAACCACTCCCTCTCCATGAAGCGTCCCTTCGTCCTCGTCCTCGTTCTCGAACTCGTCCTCGACCGGCCAACTTGGTTTCGAGGACGAGGACGAGGACGAGAACGAGAACGATTGGGTTCATGGTCCCAATGCGCGATTCTGGAATCGTGGACCTCGTAGCAGCCGACGTGAGGAGGCTCATTCCATTTGGGCTGAAGGAAGTTGGAGCCTCCTCACGTCGGCTGCTACGGTTCAGGGGTTCAATGCGCGAACTTTCGTCACTGTAGTACAGATTCCGACGACGCTCTTTTCCTTTGACATCGGGCATCCAACACGATGCCATCTGGTCAGCATCACCCATGAAGAATTACAACGTCGGCATCATTGGTTACGGCTGGGTCGCGGCGGCGCACATCCCGGCCATCAACGCAACCGGTCAGGCGCAGGTCACCGCGGTTTATTCTTCGCGCAAACTCGATGCTGGCGAACTCAGCGCCAGGCACGGCGGCGATATCACCGCTTACAACGACCTCAACGCGCTGCTGGGAGACAAGAGCATTCACGCCGTTTCGATTTGCAGCTATCCCTACGACCACGCGAAGCAGGCAGTGGCCGCGGCCAAAGCCGGCAAACACCTCATCATTGAAAAACCGCTCGCTCTATCCTGGAAGGATTGCCAGGCCATCGAAGCCGCCGTGAAGAAGGCGAAGGTGAAGACTTGCGTCTGTTTCGAATGCCGCTATTCGAGCCAGTTCCTCGCCACCAAGGCGGCCATTGATCGTGGCCTGCTCGGCAAATTGCATTACGGCGAGGTGGATTATTACCATGGGATCGGACCGTGGTATGGCCAGTTCCGCTGGAATACACGAAAAGACGCCGGCGGCAGCGCGCTGCTCACGGCCGGTTGCCACGCGCTCGACGCCCTGTTGCTCTGCCTGGGCGGCGAAGTGGCCGAGGTCGCCAGCTACGACACAAAATCACGGAGCAAAATCTTCGCGCCTTACGAATACACTACGACGAGTGTGACGATCCTGAGGTTCAAGAACGGCGCGATCGGCAAATGCGCGGCGGTGGTTGACTGTCTGCAGCCTTATTACTTCCATACGCATTTGGTGGGGAGCGAAGGCAGCCTGCTCGACAACAAATTTCACTCGATGAAGCTCGGCGGACTGAACAAAAACAAATGGAGCGAGCTTTCGATGAAGATGCTCGATTCCGGCGACGTGTCCGATCATCCCTATTTGACCCAGTTCCAGGCGTTCTTCGACGCGCTCGATGCGGGGAAGGAAATGCCCCTGACAAGTTTAGAGGACGCCCTTCGCAGTCACGAGGTCATTTTCGCCGCAGACAAATCGGCGGAAACCGGAAAACCTGTGAAATTATAGCCGCCAAAGGACACCGAGAACACAAAGAGATTTCCAATCAGGAATCCTTTGCGATCCTCGCGTTTGCCAGCGATGAATAGCTCAAAGCCGTACTGGGTGGATGATAGTTGCGGGCCCGACTCGAAGCGAACGCCCTGTGCACCGTTCATGGCGCCTTTCCCCTCACCCCGTCCCTCTCCCTTGGGGAGAGGGAGAACCGTCACCAGGCTGCGGACGTATCCAACACCCCCTGCAATTCCACGGGTCGCGCTGATCTGTTCCCTCTCCCTGGGGGAGAGGGTCAGGGTGAGGGGGCAGATACGTGCAGGCCCATCACTCGATGCGATTCCCGGAGCCGTCGAACTTTCCGCTTCCTACCGCAAAGCCGGAGGTTTCCCAAGACGCTTATGAAATCGGCAGCCGCCATCGGCGCGCACCCGGACGACATCGAATTCTACATGGCCGGAACACTGTTGCTGCTCAAGCGGGCCGGCTGGGAGATTCATTACTTGAACGTGGCGAGCGGCAATTGCGGCAGCGCGCATTGGAGTGCAGCAAAGACCCGCGCCATTCGTCGCCGCGAAGCCCAGCAGGCTGCCAAAATCCTCGGCGCGCATTGGCATCCGCCGCTCTGCGATGACCTGGAGTTTTTCTATGAGATAAAATTGTTGCGCCGCCTGGCGGCGATTATCCGCGAAGTGAAGCCGGCGATCGTGCTGACTCATTCGCCCCAGGACTACATGGAAGACCACACGAATACCTGTCGGCTGGCAGTGACAGCGGCGTTCGCCCGTGGCATGCCGAATTTCAGAACGACGCCGACGCGGAAGCACGTTGAAAGCAACGTTGCGGTTTATCACGCTATGCCACACGGCTTGTGCGACGGCCTCCGTCAAAGAATCGTTCCTGAGGCCTTCGTGAACACGACTTCTGTCCACGAAATGAAGCTCCTGGCTTTGGCCTGTCACCGCAGTCAAAAGGAATGGCTGGATGTCAGTCAGGGGATGGGGTCCTATTTGAAGGCGGTGAACGAAATATCGCTGACCGTTGGCAAGTTGTCGAAACGGTTCAAACACGCTGAAGGTTGGCGTCGGCATTCGCATCTGGGTTTCAGCGCAACGGACGTTGACTCGCTGCGAATCCTGCTCGGGAAAAACTATTTGGCGAACAAGGCTTAACGAAACCATGCCGCGCAAGGTCAGCTCCATCGCGCCTGACTGGTGGGATTACACCACGCTCGACGACGACATCATCCAGGCTGCCGCGCGTCTGACGCCGGAGAAAATGCCGAAGCTGTCGCGGCCCGGTTTCAAGGTCGTGTTCTACGACACGCTCGAAGAATTTTACCTCGCGGAAGCGCTTGAATACATCAACGCGTGGAAGCAATCGACCGCGGACAATCCGGCCGGCATCTGCGGGCCAATCGGACCGACCGAGCAACTGCCGCTGGTGGCGCAGGTGGTGAACGAACTCAATCTCAACGTTCGTTCCGCGCATTTCTGGGGCATGGACGAATGGTTCCTCGACGGGCGGGAAATCCCCGCGTCCCATCCGTTGTCATTTGAAAAGGCGGACCGCGAACTTTGCTTCAATCGCATTCGCAAAGAACTCAGAATGCCGGACGCGAATCTGCATTTTCCCAAAGCCGACACCTCAGCCTACCGCAAAAGTTGGGACGCCGGCGTGCGGTGCGTCGTGATGCAGGGAGGGCAGGGGGACGTGAAACACTGGGCCTTCAACGATCCGCCGCCGCGCAAAGGCAAGTTCAAGGATCAGCCGCCGCCACCGGCCGAATATCGCAGACTAACCACCCGCGTAGTGGACTTGCACCCGCTGACCATTGCTCAAAACGCGCGCACTTCCGGTGGGGGCAACATAGCTCTGGTGCCGACGAAGGCCATCAGTGTGGGTCCGGTCGAAACCTGGAAAGCAGAGAAAGTGTCGATTTGGCATGCAGGCAAACATGATAACCCGTTTGGCCAGCGTCTGACGACGTTCATGATCTCGCAGCGGTTCGTGGACACCTCCGTGCCCATGTCACTGCTGGCCGATCATCCGAACGTGCAATTTAACTTCTATCGCGGCGGCATCGGCACGTGCGAAGTGGAAATGCACTGAAGGTGGGACAGGCCTCCGCCTTGTCCGTGCTTCAGACAGAATGTCCCTGATGAAATGCAGACGAAAAACAGGCTGGAAGCCTGTCCCACGTCAGGGCGCTAATCGTTCTATCAACCACCGGTCATCGCGCTGCCTTGAATAGCGGAACCGGTCGTGCAGCCGGTTGGGGCGACCCTGCCAGAACTCGATTTCCGCCGGTGACAAAATGTAGCCGCCCCAAAACGGCGGCAGCGGCACGGTGTCGGGATATCTTTTCTCGAATTGCTCGAGACGTTCCTCGAGCACACCCCGATTGGCGATGACATCACTCTGCGTCGAGACCCACGCGCTAAGCTGATGTCCGCGCGGGCGGCTTTGAAAATACTTGTCGGATTCCTCGCGCGAGAGTTTGCGGACCGCGCCGCTTGCGCGCACCTGTCGCTCCAACTCAGGCCAATAAAAAGCGAGTGCCGCGTTAGAGTTTTCGGCCAATTCGCGCCCTTTGCGGCTCTCGTAATTCGTATAAAAAATTAGGCCGCGTTCATCCACGCCTTTGAGCAGAACAATGCGAGCGGAAGGTCGGCCGGCCTTGCCGGCGGTGGCCAGCGTCATGGCAGTCGGCTCCAGCAATTGCGCGTCAATGGCCTGTTGAAGCCACTTGCTGAACTGCGCGATGGGGTCGGGATTCAGATCAGCCCGGCGCAAACCAGCCAGAGTGTAGCTTCTCCGTAGATCAGCGATAGGCATAAAGGCGAGAATCAGCAGGATGCCTGCGCTACTTCGCGGCGGGAATCATCCCGGTCTTCCGAGCATAGTTGAACAGGCCGCCGGCATCGACCACCGGACGCACATCGCCGAGCGGTTTGAAGGAGTGCACCTTACTGGTCGCTTTGACGGTCACAGTGCATTTGTCCAGGTCGACCGTCACCACGTCGCCGGTTTTGAGGACCTCACATAAACGGCCGGTGCACTCACAGGGATAAAGCTCGCCGGTGGCGACGGCGTTTCGGAAAAAGATACGGGCGAAACTCTCGGCCAAAACGATCTTGCAGCCGGCCGAACCCATTGCGATGGGCGCATGCTCGCGCGAGCTGCCGCACCCGAAATTTTTCCCGCCGACCACAATCGAATACTCGCTGTCGAGTTGCCCTTCCTTGACGAAGCGGATCGGATAGAGGGAGTCGGGCAAACCACACAGCGCGTAGCTGCCCAGTTTCTCGTATTCGTCCGGAATCGTCGGGACGAGAGTCAAATACTGCGCGGGAATGATCTGGTCGGTGTCGATATTGTCGCGCACCACATAAACCGGACCGGCAAAAACAGATTGCATGACGTGAATCTGGCGAGGCAGGGGAGGGTTTTCAACCAGAATGTATGCCAAACGAAGCGAAGCGGCCTTGCCAGTCAACCAAATCTGGCGTTGCGATGAAGGACGAGTCCCCACTCCGAGGACACGAAGGCTCCGAACCCGACCACCATTAAGCCCAATCCCACTCAGCAAACAGATCAGCGATGGGGTAACGAAAGCCGGGCACGAGATTCTCGCCATCCAGGTCCGCGGCGCGCCCCGCGATTCTGCGCTGTGTCGGGGAGTGGCAGACTTCCACGAATTGGCCGTCCGGGTGAATGATCCAGGCAAGTTTTGTGCCGCTGCTGAAGTAATCTTTGAGCCGGTCCGCGATCTCTTGCGGCGTGTTGGAAGGCGCCAGGATTTCCACGGCCAGATCGGGCGCTCCATGAAAAAAGGTCGGCGGTGGCCGTTTCAATCCCGCGAGCCGCGCTTTGGAAACGAAGGAGATGTCCGGCGCGCGGCAATTATCATTTCCCATCCAGAAGCCGGTGCTCGAATCCAGCACAACGCCCAATCGCTTCGCCCGCGCATGATGGCTGAGCGCCGTGAGTAATCGAACGCACATGTCGCCGTGCTGAAAATTGTTCTTCGGACTCATAACCAATTCCCCCTCGACCACCTCGTGAATGTAGCCGTCATCCGGAAGAGCCTGCAGCTCGGCTTCGGTCCAAAGTCTCTTGCCTTTTTCCGCGATCACGCAAAAAGTTTAGCCGCGAACCGTCGCGCTGTCGAGTCGTGTTTCGGATTGGCAAGCCACGAGGAACGTCAACGTGGACTTGTCAATCAATCCAATCTGGCGTATCAGGCAACCCATAAATACTGTTCAAGTTTGGCCACACTACACGCATGGAAAAGTTTGAGCGTCCATCTCTCGACGAGGTCCAGCAGTTGGGCCGCCGCTTACACGGCAAATCCGTCGTTGAGATTATTGCGCTCCTTGGTCAGCCGGGACGAGAGCTTGGCCCTTCGCGCATCGAGCGGCGCTACTCTGAGCACACCGAGACGGTTGAGTTTCCACGCAGAGTCGAGATACTCGGGGTTGGTGTTACGATTCATCGACAGCGGCAAGGCTGTGGCTCACTCTCACGTCATCACGCGTCATGTTAAAGTTCACCGGCCATGATAAAGAGCAG
This sequence comes from Verrucomicrobiota bacterium, assembly GCA_003219345.1. GTDB lineage: Bacteria > Verrucomicrobiota > Verrucomicrobiia > Limisphaerales > AV2 > AV2. The sequence continues at coordinate 11,512 of QHOP01000314.1, read as the reverse complement.
TTGACGGAGATCCGTCAGGGTTGGCCATTTCTACTCGTGTTTGTCTGTCTGCTTGCGAGCTACTCTTTCGTTGACCATCGGTTTGGTCGCCTCTGGGGAGTCGTAGCCGCGGTGAGTGCCTTGCTCATCTGGTTTGCTATTCGTCCTTGGCGTTTTGGACTTCTCTCTGCGCACACTCGCCGAACGATGCGGCTCGTGGGTGTTATTGCGTTCATCGGCTTTGCGGTCGTTTCGTTCATCAGATATTTTCGCGCATGAAAACGCCGCCAACGACTTAAACCCTAGTCGAGCTAAAGATCGGTAGGGCAAACCGGCGCTCTACTGTTGGGGGGGCTTCCGCTCGAATCAGGTGTGCTGCCAGACTTCGATCGAGGCGTTCAGATAGTTCTCGATCTGGTCCACCACCGTCGTCTCGTTGTACTTACTTTGGACTTCAGCCTGGGCCGTTTCAGCCATTTGCCGGCGCAATTCGCGCCCTCCGCCGACGCAGGCGCCGATCACCGGCAAACCGCAAGCCATCGCTTCCAACGGCACAGTGGCAAAAGGTTCTTCCCATTCGGCGGTGTAGAGCAGGGCATCGTGTTGGCGATAAACCGCGGCCAGGTCCCGGTTCTGGTTTGACACCGTCAGGAACTCGACCGGCAGAGAGTTTTGCACGACAAACGAGCGCAGTTGCGAGACGTAGTCCGATTCGCCGCGGCCGAAGATGCTCAAGGTGGCTTGCGCGTTGTTTTGTCGCAGTTGCAACAACGCCTGAGCCGCGGTCATCACGCCGCTTGCTTCATCCAGCGGGCTGACGATCAGAAGCTTTTTAACCGGCGTGGCGGACGGTTTGACTTCGCCGACAAAATGCTGCACCGGAATGCCTGGATGAATGATTTCGCCGTGGCTGACGCGAAAGCCGCTTTCTTCAGTCGTCTGTTTGAGCGCCCGGCTGCAGAAGTACAGCCGATCAAAACGGAATGCCGAAATGGAATTAGGTTGGACCTTCGCGATCATTGCGGGGGAGCCAAAAACTTCCGGGATGCGTTCGATTCCCCTCATCATGCGCGTGGGCGCGACGGCATCGAGTCGGTTTCGCTGGCCGGCGAGTTCAAGGCCGGTGCGCGTGAGATTTGTAGCAGGCGCGTTCCACCAGCGGAGCCACGGATCCTGGCGTAACTCCTCGGCCAGCCAGCCATCGGCAACGTCATAAACGGTGGGCAACCGCGAGTTGCGCAGCGCGAAGATCAACGACTTCGACAGTCCGAGCAGGCTCCAGACGTGGACGAGATCGGGCTGGAAATCAGCGATGACCTCGTGAAGGACGCGGTTGTTATGCGTCTCGACTTCCTGCAGTTCACGGAACCGCGTGAGCAACGGGTGACCATAGCCGCCATTCAAAAGCAGCCGCCGATGAACTTCTTCGTCACGCTGCTCGGTGTTCAGTCCGTGATTGGAAGTCGCGACCAGGGTCGAGTGACCGCGCAGCCGAAGCGCCTCTGTGGTCGATTGGCAGCGCAAATCGTAGGTGCCGGCATGATGCGGCGGATAGAGACTGGTCAGGACGAGAATTTTCACAAGGCTGGCCCTGAGCTTAAGCGGGTCGGGCGGCTTTTACCAGCTTGATCGGGTCATTCACCCGGATTCGGCCGGAATGGACGACCTGGGCCATGACGCCCTGACGATTGTTTTGCATCCGCTCGCGCAATCCCTTGCAAACGGCCTCCATCTTCTCGCACGGGGTGCGCGGTTCAGCGAGCAAAAGAACGGCGCCGCCGATTTCAATTTGTTGGCCGACCCACGCGATCAGGTCGATGCCGTGCGTTTCAATATTTGCGCGCACCGCGCCCGGCGGGATTATTTCCAAACCGAGCGATGCGGCGTGCGCGGCGATTTGCTCGCGTTCGATCAAACTGATCTGGCGGCGGCCCGGTTGACCTGTGGCTTGGCTGATGCGGCCAAAGTAGCGCGGCTCGCCTTCGATGCCTTTCCCCGCGACCACGTCAACGAAATCAACCGGTTTCGACGGCGTGCCGGGTTTGGCCGGATGCAAGTGAAGCGAGACGACACGACCGACAAGTTCTTGTGACATGGTGAACGGTTTATGCCTTTGTCCGGCCGCGATCGCAAGCCGGCAGTTCGACCCCCGGGGTGTTGTGTCAGGCCTGCTCTAAAGTCCGACGTAAGTGCTTGAAAAAATCTGACGCTGATCGCGGGAATTGGGCTCGTCTTCGTTCTCGTCAGTTTCAAGGCTTTTCGAGGACGAGGACGAACCCCATGTCGGGTGGCAATTCAGAAAGTTTCGACGACAAATGCTTCGCCTTGAATCCGAGCACAAATCGAAGATGCGCGCGCGATGTGTGATTCCGGGTTCCACCTTGCTCTAACGAAGTGCCTTCCTATAATGCCGCGGTGCTCGACATTAAACTGATTCGCGAACAAACGGATTTGGTTCGCCGGCGACTGGCCTCCCGCGGGGCAGGGGATGAGGCCAAGATCGATGAGCTGCTCTCGTTCGACGAACAGCGCCGCAAACTGCTCGCGAAGAAAAACGAGACGCGACAAATCGGCGACAGGATTGCCGAACTCGACAAAGCTGTCGCCGATAAGGAAATAAAGCGCGTCGAAATTTTACTTCGACTGCCCAACCTGCCGCACAGCAGTGTCAAGGAGGGAAAGACGGCCGCAGACAATTCCGAGATTCGCGCCTGGGGTGAGCGACCGAATTACAGTTTCAAACCAAAGTCGCACGTTGAAATTTGTGAAAGCCTCCTGCTGGTCGATTTCGCGCGCGGCGCCAAGCTGACGGGAAGCGGTTTCCTGCTTTACACGAACTGGGGCGCGAGGTTGGAGCGTGCGTTGATTCAATTCCTGCTGGATTTACATGTCCACCAGCACGGTTACACCGAGGTTTCGCCTCCCTTTATGGTCAAGGAAGCGTGCATGATCGGTGTGGGGCAGTTTCCGAAGTTCGTGGACCAGGCGTACCAGGTGTTGGAAGGCGAGGCTCAGACCGGGCGCGATCCGAATCCGGGAGGGATGCTTTATTTGATACCTACCGCTGAAGCACCGGTGGCGAACATGCATCGCGAGGAAATCCTCAGCGAGCAGCAACTCCCGCTTTATTACTGCGCCTATAGTCCCTGTTTCCGCGCCGAGGCCGGGGCGGCGGGCGTCGGGACGCGAGGCATGATTCGCGTCCATCAGTTCGACAAAGTGGAGCTGATCAGGATTGTCAAACCGGAGCACAGTTACGATGAGCTTGAAAAAATGGTGACTCATGCCGAGCGCGTCCTGCAATCGCTGGGGCTGCATTACCGCGTTGTGCTGCTGTGCACCGGCGACATGGGATTTGCCAGCGCCAAGACATATGACATCGAAGTCTGGGCGCCAGGGCAGGGGAGTTATCTCGAAGTTTCGAGCTGCTCGAATTGCGAAGATTTCCAGGCGCGGCGGATGAACCTGCGCTTCAAAACCGCGGCCGGGGAAAATCGATTCCCGCACATTCTCAATGGCAGTGGCACGGCGCTCGCCCGACTTTTCGTGGCTCTGGTGGAGACTTACCAACAAACCGACGGCAGCATTTCGATTCCAGCCGCTCTTCAGCCTTACCTGAAGACCGACCGAATTACCGCGTAAACGGATGAGTTGCTCCCTCGTCGCACGATGAAAGTCCTGCTCGCCAGCAGCGAGGTACATCCATATTCGAAAACGGGCGGGCTGGCCGACGTGGTGGGCGCGTTGGCGAAAGCGCTGGCGAAGGAGGGACTGCAAGTCGGCCTGGCCACGCCGCTCTACAAAGGGATCCTTGAAAAATTTCCCGGCATTCATCCTTCCGACCTGCGCATTGATTTGCCCCTCGGAACACGCCGGGTCGAGGGTGAGGTGTTCCAACTCGAAGGGGAATCCGGGCTGACGGTTTACTTCATTCGTCAGTCCGATTTTTTTCATCGCGCCGGGCTGTATCAGGAAACAGGCGCCGATTATCCTGACAACGCAGAGCGGTTCGTCTTCTTTTCCAAATGCGTCATGCACCTGGCCCGTCATTTGGCGTGGCAGCCGGACCTGATTCACGTGCACGATTGGCAGGTCGGCCTGGTGCCGCTGCTGATCAAACACGCAAAAGAACGGGCCGGGTGGGGGACCGCACCCAAAACCTGCCTGACGATTCACAACCTCGCGTATCAAGGGGTGTTTCCCCGTTCGGCCTACGAGCTGACCAATTTGCCCGAGGACTATTTCCATCCGGGAGGGGCCGAGTTCTACGGCCGAATGAATTGCCTGAAGGCGGGAATTACCTGCGCGGATTTGATCACTACTGTCAGTCCGCGTTACGCGAGGGAAATCCTCACCGAAGCGTTCGGCGGCGGATTGGACGACGTCCTGCGGCAACGCCAGCGTTCACTGGTCGGCATCCTGAACGGGGTGGATTACACGGAATGGAAAACGACCGGCAATCCGTTCCTGAACAATTCTTTTGCGCTCCGCAATCTTCGCGGCAAAGAGGCCGAGAAACTTTCGCTTCAACTCACGATGGGTTTGCCCCAGGCGTCGGACCGGCCGCTGTTCGGCAGCATCTGCCGTTTGGTGGACCAAAAAGGCAGCGACATTCTGCTCGGGGCTTTGGTGGAAATGCTCGCGGCGAACATGCAGTTCGTGTTGCTCGGCAGCGGTTCGCCCCTGCTCGAAAAGGCTTTCCAAAACCTTGCCCGACGCTATCCGGACAAAGCGGCCGCAAGGATCGGTTACGATCATCCCCTGTCCCATCGCATCGAAGCCGGCTGCGATTTTTATCTCATGCCGTCGCGATTCGAGCCCTGCGGCTTGAATCAGATGTATAGCCTGCGATACGGCGCGATTCCGATCGTCCGTGCCACCGGCGGCCTGGATGATTCGATCATTGATCTGACGGAAGACCTGGAGCAGGCGAATGGCATCAAGTTCTACGAATATTCGTCTCGCGCGCTGGCCAAAGCGATCCGCAAGGCGCTGGTCCTCTACCGCGAGCTGCCATTACTTCGCCACTTCAGGAAGAATGCGATGTCGGCGGACTTTTCCTGGGATCGGACCACGGCGGAATACGTGGATGTCTATCGGCGGACACTGGCAGCGGCGTGAAGCGATCCAGTATCCTGGTTTGTTCCTGGACCAGCTTGGGCCTACGGTGTGGGTGTGTGAGATTGAAACTCAAGGGCAATCAGATGAACTAAATATAACTAACATTGTGCGATTAAACCGGGCGTCGATAGGAGGGCATGGCTTTGAGGTTCACGGCATGTTTTGGTTGTGGCGGCGTTCGGTTGCGTCCTGGCGCGCCGCCGGGTTTCAGTCACGCTGCCAGCGCCATTTTACGGGCTCTAATCGCGTGCTTGATGTTGCGGCGTGAAGCGGCAGCTCGTTTGCGGTTCTTGATGGCTCCCCCGATTGTGCCATTGATCCGGGCGTTGAGACGCCGGATGGCTGTAACTTCCTGGTCGGAAATTTGAATCTTCATATCCAAGCTTTCTAGCTCAAGCTAAACAGTCAGTCAACGGCGGATTTTTCGTTGGCCGCGGCCCGGCCCCGGGTGGGAAACTTGCGTCATGCCAGCGCCGAGAACCTTTCATCTGACTAGGCATCTGAAGCTGAGAGTTGACCAAAGGGAACTGTCGGTGGACTCTCTCAAAGACGTTATCAAGTGCCCCGACTGGCGACATCAGCAACGACGCGGCGAGCGCGGCGGATTCGTGTATCGGTTCGAGAAGACCGTTTTTGAAGGCAAGACGCTCGTGGTAGTGGCAGAAGTGAAGAAATCGGAGTGCTGGATCATCAGCGGTTTTTTTATATGAAGCACACTCAGCGTGTCAGCGTCAGGAGCAAAGAGCCTCCGGTGATCGAGATCGACCCCTCGTGCTTGGCGGCCTACGTGCGCTACAAGAAGGGAAAGGTGGCCAAGACCAAGGAGATCACGCAGCGGAGGTCTCCGGTCACTTGCACAGTGGATTTCGACGCCAACGGTGAGGTGATCGGCATCGAGCTGATCGGTGTGAAGGAATTCACCTTGGAGAAGATCCTCGAGCTGCTCCCGGAGGGAGCGCGGAACTTTGATTTTCGGCGGGCGAGGTTCGTGCCTGCTGCCAGCGTCCCTGCATCGGCGTAGCAACTTCCACAGGTCCCCTGCCCCGCTCTTGCTGAGACCGTCAAACTCGCTCTCTTATGAGCGACAAAATCAAGGTCCCGCTTCACTTTCAGGTGCAGGTGGAAGAGCGTTTCCATCAGCCGGCGGACAAGCGTTGGCGTGCTCAGTTTTCTTTTTATCCGTTGGGATACTTCCGGGGTGATGGCCACTGTCCCGCTGCCGCTCTGGCCGTGGCCTGGAAAAACTTCCGCCGCGAAGTGGACCCGGGCAAACGCTGGTGGAGCGTCGTGCTCGGGCCGGTGCCTCCGGTGCGGTACTGAGTTATATTCCTCGCCGTGGAAACCGAGAAATCCGAAACGAGCATTGAGGCCGAGCGGCTGCGTCAGCGTTCAAAGGCGGAAGCGAGGGTGATGGTCCTTGGCGGGTTCGCGATCCTCGCGGGTGTGGTTGTGTTGATCCTTGGCGTAGAAAAGTCGGTCGGCGGGATGCTCGTCGGCTTTGGCATTGGTTACATTCTTGCCAGGGGACCGTGACGCGGCCCGAAAACGGTAAAGCTCGGCGCGTCAGGGAAAATTTTCGCTCCAGGATGGCCTACAGCGCGTTTTGCGGAGGAGGCCGGTATGCTGGAGATGGGGGTCAAACCAGGTCGGCGAAAAACGCCTGGCCGTGTGTGGCGTCGGCGGGATTCTCGCACACTTTGACCGACGGCGCGTAGAAGAGCGACGGCGCGTAATCGGTGGGGCCGTTGGTGAAGACTTGGACGTTGACCCGGTCGCTGCCGAAGACTTTGACGACGATGGCCGGGCGAATCTCGCCGGCGTTCGTGCCTTTGGGCAGGACGTACATCACGGTTTCACCGAGCCTCGGGATCCGCATGGTCATGCCGGCGTGCTTGGCGGCGTCTGCGGAGTTGTCGGCGGAGTGGCGGGCGTGGAGACGGACGGCGTGAGTGGCGGTTGGCTGTCGGTCTTGGCGAGCAGCGAGTTGAGATCGTCCTGGCGCTTCTTGCGCGCTGAGAGGACATCCGGCCAGAAGTACCAGAGCGCGCCGACGATGCCGGCGGCGACGAGGAGAAAAGGAGCGTAGCGTTTCATTTTGGAAAAGAGGCTTGGCCTGGCTTGGGCCGGCTGATGACGACGAGCACCTTGGCGACGTTCTCAACGAAATGCCCCCCTTTAGCGGTCCGCACTTCGAGGTTGACCAGCGCAGGCCCGAGGACTTCGGTGACTGTGGCCGGACAGCGTTTGCCTTTGTGCGGCCCAGCGGTTGGGACATAGAGGAGCCGAGCGTTTTTCTTCAGCTTCATTTTTTGGCGGCGGTTTCGAGCCGATCGTACAGATCGAACCAGTCCTTGAGCGTTTCCCCTGGCGGCGCTTCGCTGGCTTGTTTGGTCTCCGCGCCTGGCGTGTTGTCCGCCGGCGCGGCAGCGGCCGCGGCGTTGGCCTTGGTCTGCGCTTCGCGTTTGCTGCGGTCGATATAATCGCGGCCGAGCTGCACGAGCCGGTCGCCGATGGTAGGCGCAGGCGCCGGCGTGGCGCTGGTGGACGTGGAAGCCGGCCCTTTGAGCCAGGCGAGGAATTGATCGAGGAGATTCATTGTCGTTTAAGCCAGCGCAGGAAGAGGGCGAGCGCAAAGGCGTGCGCGATCACGGCGACGCAGAGCACTACCCAATCCGTGCGCGTGAGTCGATTCTGTTGTTGTTGGTCTCCGTTCATCCGGTGAGCCGTTGGACTTCGGCGTGCAATTGGCTTTGGACGCCGGCGGCCGTGGCGATGTTCTGGATCGACTGTTTGACGGGCGCCGCGGCGTCGCCGGCCGCTTCGATCCCGGAGATGACCGCGGGCAGGAGCTTGGCTTTATCGGATTTGATCTTGGCGATGAAGCCGAGCACGCCGCTGACGCCGGCCAGGACGCCGGCGGCGATCCCGCTCCAGGGCGTGGGAACGTTCTGCGCGATTTGCTTGAACAGTCCTTTGCCTTCGGGCGTGGAGACGCAGCCGGCGACGAGGACGGCGAGGCTGATGGAGAGCAGAATTTTTTTGGTCATCTTTTTTTCCTTTCGAGTGCGCGCAGCCGGTCCTCGAGCTCCTCGAGGCGTTTGGCCTGGTCGGGAGAGGTGACGGCAGCGACTTCCTTTTGCAGCAGAGCGAGGGAATCGTGAAACTCGGTGCGCGAGACGAACTGGCGGCCGAGCCAGTAGGCTTGACCGTTGGCAACCACGAGCATCGTCAGCGTCAGGGCACGGACCAGCCATTCGAGCCGGATTTTCAAGCGGCCGCTGCGGACGGAAAAATCTGTCTCGCTTTGCATGGTGTCAGAGTTGGAGCAAGAGCATCGTCACCACGGCGGCCGTCAACGCCGCGAGGATGAGCAATTCCCAAAGTTGTTTTTTGTTCACGGTTTCTTGGTGAACGAGCCGAGCAAACCCAGGAGCGGCGAGCTGCTCGCCGCGCCGCTGAGTTGGGCGCTGATCTTGTCGGCGGCGATTTTGAGCGCGAGCAGGTTGGCGACCGTCGCGCCGGCGGCGATGACGACGAAGAGGAAGAGGAAGTGGATCGGTTTCATTTGAATCGTTGAGTGAGTTTGCCGACGAAGGGTCGGAGCCGTGGCCAGAACAAAATCACAGCGCCGGCGACGAGCGCGGCCCAAACCCACCAGGGCACGGTGCCGACGAGGCCGGGCACGCCCTTCTTGCCGAGTTGTTCATCGAAAAATTGCGCGCCGGTGTCTTTGATCTCGCTGGAGAGCTGGAGGTATTTGGCCGCGCCGACTTTGCCCTCGTCACGCTGGCGATCGAGGATCGACTGCTGAGCAGCGGCGACTTCCGCGGCGGTCTGCTCCTGGTCTGCCGTGATGAAGAAGTTTCGCGCGAGCCAATCAGTGAAAGAGGCCATAGGTCAGGTGGGGAGGTCCCGGGTCCAGTAGATTGGAACCGTCCAATCGCACCAGTACCCGGAAGGTTTGGTGATGGTGCCGCTTTGAGGTTTCATCACCAGTTGAGTCGTCCAACCGTTCAAGCCCATGCCGAGCGCGGTGGCGTTGGTGATGGCGACGGTGTCCGGCCAACGGATGTTTTTGGTGCGCTTGTACGCGCCGGTTGTGTACGCGCCCAAGGTCGCCACTTGGCCCGTCGAGGTCCAACTGTTGACATCGGGAGCTGTCCCTCCTGTTTGCCCTTGCCAATACACAGCGGTCATGGTGTAAGCCGCCGTCCGATAGAGGCTGAACAGATTTTGGCCAGTGTTGGCGACGTAATTCGTGATTCGCCACGGCTCAAGCCACGCGCCGTAGTTGTAGCCGGACTGAGTGGCGGTGCCCAAGTAGATGCTGCGGATGTCGCAGGTGTAGGCGCCAATCGTCGCGCCCCAGTTGATGCTCACTCCGGCCTGGTCCAGAGGCGTATAGACCAGGTAAACGTCGAGCTTCACCCGATACTTCTTGCCGACGGGGATCACGTCAGGGCTGGCGAGGTTTGCGATGCCGAAACAATTGTGAGAACCGTTGCCGTCGCTCCAGCCGAGTTGGTTCACCGTCCAGTCGGAGCCGCTGACAGTCGCGGAGAGAAAAATCCGCTCGTGAATGAAACGGGAGTTGGCGTTGTCCGTCAGCTCGGTCTGCCCGCCGGCGTCGTAGGTGTTGAACTGAGTGAAGTACGTCGCGAGCGTGTTGAGGTTGGTGTAATAGATCGTCGCGACGCCGTAGTTCGTCGGGGAGCCAGGGGCAACAAAGCCCGGCAGCCAATCACCGCTTGGCGTCTGGCAGGTGACTTGTGTCCCGCTGGTGTAGGTCGTGATCTTCAGCTCGGGCACGTTCGGAAGTTTGAGTGTGCGGCCGGCATCGGCACTGACGAAAAAACTCACGTCGGAGCTGACCGAGATGTTCGTCGGCGAGGTGTAAGTGACCGTGAGCGTCGGACCGGACATGACGCGTTTGCGCGCGTCGTTCGTCGAAGACAGGACGAGGTAGTTGATGAGATCGCAGATGCTCTGTGAGGCCAAACTGTCCATGCCCGTGTTAGTGATCGTGTTCTTGCCGCGCTGAAGGACGCGCTCGATCCGGCCGTGGCGGTCGCAGATGGCAGTTTCAAATTCCACGCTCACGCCGAGCCGGTTGGGCGTCAGACCGCGCCACATCGGCCGCGGCGGCGCGAACTCGATCCGCGGCCGGCCGGGACGCGCGATGCGATTGCGGACCGGGAGAATCCCGCTTGGCGCTCTGAGAATCATGTTACGGCCCATTGTTTGGCGTGCCGTTGCCGGCGAGCGCGCCGATCTGCTCGGTTTGGTCGGCCGCCAGGACGATCACATAGAGCCAGTCGGCTGCGCCGTTGCCCGCGAGCGCGCCCATTTGGTCTGTCTGATTCACGGAGAACACGATGACGGCGTCCCAGTTCGCCGCGCCGCTGCCTGCCAGGGCGCCCACTGCGTCTGATTGGTTGGAGCCATTGATGTTGGTGTCCCCATTCGATGCCGAGCCGCTGCCAGCCAGCGCGCCGCTCTGGTCGCTCTGGTCGGTGCCCAGGACCAACATGTAATCCCACGCCGCGCTGCCCTGCCCTCCCGTCGCGCCGAGCTGGTCCTGTTGATCGAGCTTGGGCCGGCTCAGCCATCTGACGGGCGTCGGGATGCGTTGGATTTGTTCCCACACAGTTCATTGAGTGAGGTAAAACAATTCGAGGATGCCGACGCTGACGGGCGCGCCGCCCGGATTGGTGATGCGCACGTTGTCGGACGTTTCCAAATACCACGCCTGAAGATGGAAGACCGTCCCGGCGATCTGATACGCGCCGGCGGCGTCCTTCGTCTTCACGTCCAGGTCCACCGCGGGGTCTTTGTTGGTGATGATGACGCTCTTGCGGTAGGCCATGCCCGCCGGCGGCGCCTCCAGGTCCACGTTGGCGCCGGCGCCGATGGCGGTCGGCCCGGGGATCGCGCGCGTCTTGGCGACCTGGATCACCGGAATGACGACGTTCTCGTGATAGAAGAAGCTGCCGGCGTAAAACTCGATGTCGGTGTCGACGGCCGCGGTGAAGGTGAGCCGATTGAAAAAATCTCCGTCCGGCATCCGCCATTCAACGCCCTGGCGACAATCGAAAAATTCGCCGTCGTTGAAACTCATCTGGAAGCGGCCGGTGGCCACGGTGCAGGCGAACGAGCTGCCGTACACGTTGACCGGGAGTTTTTTGCCAGCCGGGATCGTGTGCTTGTGGAACTGGATGAAACTTTTCTCGCTGTACTTGGGTTGGCTCATTTGCGTGGGTAGAAGAGGACCGCGAGCACGGCCAGGATCCCGAGGACCAGGTAAAGAAACGTTTTGCGCTGCTGAGCCTGTTCGTCAGTCGTCTGTTTCAATTGCCCGATGGCGGCGAGCGACGTGGCCAGGTCCTGCGCTTTTTGTTCCTCGATCTGTTTG
>QHOP01000313.1 GCA_003219345.1 Verrucomicrobiota bacterium | reverse complement strand
AGTCCCTGTGGCCTGAGCCACTGCCGGGCGTGGCGCATCACGTCGAACGGACTCTCCAAATGCTCCACCGTATGAAACATCGTCACCAGATCCTGGGACTCCGGTAAAGTCGCCGCATCCTGCCAAAAGCGCTGGCGCACCGGCAAGCCCAGCACGTCGGCGGCATAGCGCGCATAACCTTCGTTCGGCTCGAAACCGGACGCCTCGTAGCCCATCGCCCGTAAGACATAAACCACCTCGCCGCTGCCCGCGCCCACATCCAGCACCCGAAAGCCTGGCTCAAGGACGGGCTGAAGCCGCCGGAAGCGGTCCACCGCGACCTTGCCTGAGCGATAAGTCTGCTTCGCCTTGGGCTGATAGGTCTGCTTGTAGTCGAGACGGTACTCATGCCCATAAAACTTCCGAACCTGCTCCGGAGTTGGGCGCGGGTCCGTCCAGACCAAACCGCAGCGACGACAAATCACCGAACGCAGGTACTCGCCGTGACGATCCTTGGAGCGCACCTGCTCCGCGTCGGTCGAGCCGCATAGATTGCAGGGTATCGAACATTGCGCTGCCGCGTTTGTTTTGTGCATTTGGTCCGCTGGCGCATTCGCCGCGGCACGAAGCCGCGGCGTCCTCGGTCTTTCCGCACCGACAGGCCAAGCCTGCTAACGACGAGTCGTTGCAACGACTTTGAGCTTTATCGACCGGCTCGTCGGGCGGCTTGACCCTCTAACGTCTGCTCCAGAGGGCGTTGTCCATATTGCAGGACGACTTTTCTATATTGGCGTCGCCAGGTCAAGCCTGCGGGAAGGCCGTAAACCTTCAACTCAAAATGAGCGTGTAATGGTCTCGCAAGACATCGCTGACGGTTCGGTGTCCATCATGGAACGTGGCTGAGCAGTATTAAACCGTACGACTGCGGCGATCATTTGCCGTCCAGGGGTTCATCTGGCTCAACGAGAACAAGATGAGCTACGGGCGGAGCTTGGCGCGGCTCCTGCGGGCGAACCCAAGCAGGAGAAGTGACGTGCGGAGCCGGGTCGCTCCAGCGCGAGTCGGTGTGAAAAGTACCGCATTTGATTGAAGATTTAACCCAGCGAGGCGTCTTTCTCGAGCACGAACACGGCGCAGGGATTATTTGGCAAGGGCCTGCGCCGAGGGTTGAGTTGCGGCCTGACGACTCAACTGATACTGATAGGAATTTGCTTTTCACGCGCCGCCCTTTCATGACGCTGCGAGGTCCCGTTCCTTTCAAAATTGATACGTTGTTCCATGCCGGCAACCAAATCAGTTTTCATTGGCAAGGCGGTGTTGGTCCGTATCAGATCCAAACGCGCGCCGATCTGAGCAGCGGTGCCTGGCAGGATTTAGGCGTGGTCAATTCGGGCCGGGAGGCCACCGCGTTGGCGACTGAAGGAACTGCCTTTTACCGAATCACGGACTTGGGCTCAAACTAGTGCTCAAGTGCGCGACGTTATGGTTTCCGCAGCCTGTAAAACTTGTTTCCGCTCGATGGGATGGGCACAGTTACCGGGCTGGAGGAGCCACCAGCGACATTGCCCCAGCCAGTCGGGTTGCTCAAACTTGAATTCTCCTCCAAAACAAATCCACTCTGCGTCCAGGAAAGCGTGAGTTGATTTCCGGCCCGCGTAAAGGTGATCGATGGCCCTAAGGTCATGCTCTGGACCACTTCCGCCGCCGATAATAAACGGTTATAAAACTGCACGTCATCCAGGTAACCGTCGAGCCGACGCCAGAAGCTGTCGTGAGATTTGCCCAACTCGATCTGTTCCAGCGGGTCCCAGGACCAGGGGCCGGAGTTGGGATTTGAAGCAGCCAGTTGCCCGTCCACGTAAATGCGGATGCTCCCGTTTGGTCCCTGATCGTAAACGTAGGCGACGTGATGCCATTGGTCGTTGTTGACTGTGGCGGTCGTGGCAAAAGAGTTAACCTTGAAATAGTGGCTGTAGGCCTGCACGAATAGAGTTCCATCATCCACCATCGTAATCACGTCGCCATTGTCGGTGCGCCGGTCAAAAAGGATTGCCGCAAAATCGCCGATAGTGAGGTCGTTGCCGGGAGACTTCATCCAAAAGGCAATCGCTCCCTTGCTGGAATCAAAGTCCGCGTGAGGAGGCACAACAATCTGGGCGCCCGGATCGGCGGAGGCGAATTGCATCACGCCGCTGCGCCCTGCCACCGCGTCCACCCAGGTGGCCAGCAGATTCGTCCCTGGATGCTTCGAGCCGGGAGCGCTATCGGCGATAACGTTGTTCACCGGCGCCGCATCGAAATTATATCGCGCGACGAGGCTCGCAGCCAGTGAAGGCCGCGGGTTCAGGGTGAGAATTGCTGGAGTGCTGGTGATCGCGCCGAAGGTGGAATTGCTGGCGACGATCGTGTAAGGCCCCGCCTGGGCCGCCTGCACGTTGGTCAAAACCAAAGTGGTATTGGTTGAGCCAAGCAGATCAGTGCCGCTGAACCGCCACTGGTAGGTGGCAGGCATGTTGGCCAGCGCGGTGAAGGTAACATCATCACCGACAAAAACCGTCTGGCTTGCGGGCTTAATATCAAAGTGGAAACTTGGAGGAGCGATCATGGCGACTTCGGACGCGCTGAGCGGCCGGTTATAAAAGCGGACCTCATCCAGCGCTCCCTCAAGGCCGAACCAGTAAATATCGTGCGACAGCCCCAACTCGATCTGCTGATCGGGCGGCCACGACCACGCTGCCGAATTGGTTTGGAAACCGCTCGATGTTCCGTCAATATATACGCGAATGTACCCGGTGTCAGACTGATCGTAAACGTATGCCACATGATGCCAGAGGCCGTCGTTGATTGAGGCTTGGGTGGCAAAAGAGTTAACGTTGCCCCCGCTCGCTCGCGCCTGCACGAAAATCGTTCCGTCATCTTTCATCGAAATTACGTCGCCGATGCCAGTGCGGCGGTCGAAGAGGATGGAAGCGAAATCTCCCGGCCCGGCATTCCCGGTCGATTTCGCCCAGAAGGCGATCGTTCCCGTGGGCGAATTGAACTCCGGGTCGGCCGCGACGATGATTTGCGTGAAAGGCAGGTCGAAACGCATCAGGCCGTTCCGCCCCGTATCCGCGGAGACCCAGGTTGCTGCCTGGTTGGTTGCCGAATTGTTCGACGGACTGCTATCGATCACCACATTATTCGAGGGCGCGGCATCGAAGTTCAATCGTTCCACCAGCGAACTGTCGATCACCGGGTTGCCCGCGAAAGTGGCCGCCACCTCGCTTGCCGAAAGCATCCGATTGTGGATTTGAAAATCGTCCAGCAAACCAACGAAAACTCTCCAGTACGTGTCGTCTGAAGTGCCCAATTCTATCGGCTGGCTCGCAGGCCAGGACCAGGCCCCGCTGTTCCCCTGGCTCGTATCGAGCGCGCCATCGATGAAGATGGAAATCGATCCGCTGGCGGATTGATCATAAACGTAGGCCACATGGTGCCAATTGTTGTCGTTGATCACCTTGCTTCCGGCGAACGAGTTCATATTTTGACCGCCCGCGCGGGCCTGAACAAAGATTGTTCCATCGTCCGTCAGCGTGATGACGTCTCCGTCCTGCGTCCGGCGGTCGAAGAGGATGGCGGCAAAATCACCGAAAACGAGGTTGCCGGAGGTTTTTATCCAAAAGGAAATCGTGCCCTTGCTGGAGTTGAGGGCGGGAATCGCTGGCACAGTAATGCGGTTTCGAATGGGCGCCTTGAAATCCATCACACCATTGCGTCCGTTCTCGCTCGCCGTCCAAATCGCGCCGATGTTCGTGCCGGGATGGGTCCCGGAAGGGCTGCTATCGACAATGACATTATTGGCGGGGGCAGAATCAAAATTGAAGCGCAGGCGCAGCGAAGCATCAATAACGTCCGCCGCACGCACGGGTCTGAAGCTGGAAACGATCCACATGAACGAGCCAAGAACCAGCGCAAGTCTTTTCATTTGCACATTTTGCAGAAGCAGCACTGCCGGGTCAACGCAGGATCAATCAATTATGAAGGGTTGTTGTCGCTGCCCCCTGCCGTCCGTTACTCAGGAGGAACACTCGGTAATCCGAATAGGCCTGTCCCGCCGTAGCTTCTGAGCGAAGGCGGATGTTTAGCCGGACGCCCTTCGGCTCCGAGCTGCCCATCTGAAACCAAGACGGAGTTCCCGCTCTGAGGACGCTGAAACGGAGATTGAACAAATTCCGTGATGAAATTCTTTTCCCGATTGACCGCGCGGGCTTAATAGGTGTTCGGCGACTCATCGTCTTGTCTGTGGGGCCGGGCCACGATTCATCTTTCCGGCAATGTTTATGGCGATGGATTCCGAATTTCTTGAAGAACGCACGTCCAACCATTTGTCATTCGTCGTAGATAATAATCATATCGGACGGTGGAATTCCACCTGTCACCAAATTCAACCACTGCGGTCTGGCCATCGCTCGTTGCTATCGACCTAAGCTCACCAGCCGCGCGCTCGCGCATATTTCTCAAGAAAAGCCTGATCTTTTCCGCGACTGGCGCACGCAATCTGTGTGGTGCATAGTCGCCACTTACCAGGGCAGCCCGCTCGCGCAAAACATATCGCTTAATCTCGGCAACATCGTGAGCCGTCAATGGGCCGCTAATCTTCGCAGTTCGACCTGGTGGAGCGAAATGATAAATGAGTGCTCCCACGGGAATCATCAGCGCCGCCATCGTAAGGATTATGGTGCGCCGAAGTTTCATAGTTGCGTCGAGTGTGCCGAACAGTTAAAGTGAGCCTAAGGGCTGAGGTGCTATTGGTAACAATTTCATGTTGTGATTTAATGGTTAATTGCTTTATGGACAGCGGCAAGCTCATCTATTTCTTGTGAAATAGCCATGCCGAGGGCGTATTGAATGTTGAAAGTTGGGCGTTGAGTGTTGAGCGTTTAACATCGAACATCCAGGACGGCGCAGGTTCGCGCTCACGGTTGCGACGGCTCATACCAGTCACCGCGGAGCCAGTCGGCGATGAGGCCGATGGCGTGGTCGTCGAGCACCTTGTCCTGGCCGAAGGCGGGCATGCGGTCGTTGCGCTTGCTGTAGAAACGCGCGTGGGTCGGGTTGGAGATGAACTCAATGAGCCAGTCGCGCGAGCCGTAGCCGGTCAGGTCGGGCGCGGTGGCGTCTTCGTCCGGCTGGTGGAACTGATGGCACTCGGTGCAGCGCATGGTTGCGCTCGCAATCAGAGTTCTGCCTTCGGCAATGAGGGCAGCGTCGCGCTGGTCGAGCTTGCGCAGAGATTTGAGTTCGGCTTCGGCGGAGAGCGCGGCGATGACCTTTTTAAGCTGCTCTTTTTGGTCCAGTGAAAAGCCGGCGACATCTTTTTTGACGAACCTCACCATTTTGCCCTCTTTGAATTTCGTCCCGCCGAAGTAGTGCAGACTGTCGATGCGCTCGGAGTCGAGCAGGCCGGCGAGCCATTCACGGCTGGCGAAGCCGTTGAGGTCGGAAGCTTCAGGCGGGTCTTTGAGTTGGCGGCCTGTACCGTCGCGGCCATCGTAGCGATGGCAGCTGGCGCAGTTTTTGGCGAAGAGTTTGGGGCCTTGCGTCCAGGGGTCGTTGCGCAGGAGCGTAACCGCGCCTTCGCGCGGGATGCCAGTGGGCGATTCAGCGAGCACCTTGACGCGGTGCGCGTTGCGCCTGGCCTCTTCGACCGCTGCTTTGAACGCCGGCTTGCGTTTGTCTTCGGTCACGGCCAGGTAGGTCAACAGGATCACTCCGCCGAGCAGCGAAAAGGAAAGACCGACGTTGAATCTGTGCCCCAGTTTCCATCGCCCGATGATCGGCATGAGGAAAATAATTCCCATGATGACACCGGGAATGACGATGGCGCCCCAGACCTCATGGCTCAGGCCCAGCAGAGGAAATACCATTCCGGCCGCGCCGCGGAGTAAGTTTCGGACGGATCAGCGGGCGCCGCCAGTTCAGCGCCGAGGTCTTCGCCAGTGTGGAAGAGCCAAGGGCGCAGGACCAGGAACAGAACGGCCGCCAGCACCGCGAGACAAGCGACGGCATCGTTGAGCACCTGGTCGGGCCAGAAATATTCGTCCGGCTTGCGTTTCGGGTCTTTGGCGGTGATGCCGTGGCGGCGAAAGAGGAAGATGTGCCACACGAGGAGCGCGACGACACACGCGGGCAGCACGCCGGCGTGTAGAGCAAAAAAGCGCGTCAGGGTGTGGTGGCCGTAATCGGCCCCGCCGATGACGAGGCGTTGCAACGCAGGGCCGACGACCGGAGCAATGGCCATGATGTTCGTAGCGACTTTTGTGGCCCAGTAACCTTTCTGGTCCCAGGGCAGCAGGTAGCCGGTGAGCGAGAGAGCCAGCACGAGCAGAAGCAGGCCGAGGCCGAACCAGAAGTTGATTTCGCGCGGGGCTTTGTAGGCCCCGTCGATGACCACTTGCATCAGGTGCAAGACGAGCAGGACGTTCATCACCGAGGCTGTGAAGTGGTGAATGCCGCGCAGCAGCCAGCCGCAAGTCATCTCGTTCTGGATGTAATAAACGCTTTCCCATGCCGTCTGCGAACTCGGGCTGTAGGACATCCAGAGAAAAAGCCCGGTGATGAACTGGACGGAGAGGCAAAAGACCAACGTGCTGCCCCAGATGTAACGCCAGCGCGCGCCGCCCGGGATGTTTTCGTAAAGCGCATACTCGATGATGCGCCGATAACCAGTGCGGCGATCGAGCCAGTTGAGCAGCCGGTCCATCACGCGGGAATCTTTTCTTTATCGCCGGCGCGGAAGTTTTGAAATTTCACCCAGATTTCATTGCCGTTGCGGAGGTCAACGTCCAGTTCATCCAGACCGCGCGGGCTGGGGCTTTTCGGATCGGCGATCCGGCCGTCGAGCGCGAAACTGCTGTTGTGGCAGGGACAATGATAACTTTTGTTCGACAAGTCGTAGTCCACGAAACAGCCGGCGTGCGGGCAAATGACATTGAAAGCCTGCACTTGCTCGTCGCCGATGCGCCGCAGATAAACGGCGCCCACCGGCACGTGCGGCATGCGGTTCCACGCATCGGTGTGACTGGCGATGACGGAAAACTTGCGCGGCACGCCATCCGCGGGCAGCGAACTGAGCGAAGCCACCAGGACAGCGTCGCCGTCCTGGGATTTGCGCCGGAGCGGGTCGAGGAAAACGATCAACCCCGAAATGGCCGGAACCAGACCGGTTACGGCGCCGACGAAAACGGCGCAGGTCTTTTTGATGAAATTGCGCCGCGCAGGCTGCTGCGGAACGTCATGTGTTTCCATGTCCGTGAGTGAATATTGACCGGCGGGGCCGGCGTTGAGTATGACGGATAAGTAGAAGAATTGTTTCAAAAGTAAACTCGAATCGTCGGGAACGTCCGGCCTGAGGCCCAAAATCGGCTGGTGACCCGGCGCCGGGAATCGTTTGGTCGGGCAAATTTTTTCCGTGCTTTTCGGGCGCGCCGAATTATGTTGCGGGCATGACCATCTGGATTATGGCCCTGCTGCTGTTCGCCCTGTTTGGCGCGGTCGGTTACGCGAAAGGGGCGGTTCGTATGATTTTCCCACTGATGGGTTTGATGCTGGGCGTATTCCTGGCTGTGCCGCTGAGCCCACTCGTCAAATCGTTGGTGCCGCTGGTGGGGCTGAAGAACCCGATCTGGAGCATTCTCTTGCCGCCGGTTATCGTCTTCTTCTTCATCGGGATCATTTTCATCATCGTGGGGTTTATCGTCCACTGGAAGGTGAATCTATACTACAAATACCAGACCGACGATTATAACCGGCTGAGCTGGGAACGGCTCAACAAACGATTGGGAGTGAGCATGGGATTGGTCGCCGGCGCGGCCTACGCGATTCTGGTGGGGCTGGTGATTTACATTCTCGGTTATCTGACGACGCAAGTTTCGGCGGGCGAAAACGAGACGGGGCTGGTGAAGTATCTCAACCAGGCGCGCACGGATCTACGATCGAGCGGATTGGAAAAAACCGTGGCGGCGTTCGACCCTACACCGGATAAATATTATCTCGCGTCCGACATCATGGGTTTGATTTATCATAATCGGCTTCTGGAAAGCCGGCTTTCCGCCTACCCGGCGTTTCTCTCGCTGGCCGAGCGCCAGGAATTCCAGGACATCGCCAACGATACCGAATACCAAAACATGCTG
>QHOP01000312.1 GCA_003219345.1 Verrucomicrobiota bacterium | reverse complement strand
CTCCTCCAACCCTTGAGCACGCACTGATTAACGAACATGTCGTTTTGAATTGGTCGGGATATCCGGGATTGAACTATCGACTGGAAACTTCCTCCGACCTGAGCGCGTGGTCTTTGCTCACCACCAACTTCACCACCGTCAGCAACCGTTTCTCGTTCACGGTCGATCTGACCCGCGCCCGCCAATTCTTCCGCGTCGCGCGGTAGCTTCCTGCCGTGCCTGACTGGCGGTCATGGGCGAGTCAACCGATGATTCCACTCCGTCAGTGAAGTAGTCGTTGGTATCTATACTTTCGGGCTTGCCTTTCGCGCCGAACCTGCCTACTATGCGCGCATCTGCATTCCCGAGACGCTGACTTGTCCGTTTTCCCGCGTGCAGTCGTTGCGGTACGAGACCCCGGACAAAACCCAGGAGCGCCCGTGAAACAGCAGAGGAAACTCCCATGAAAAGCAGGTTCGTGATCCTCGCGCTCGTCCTCGCAAAGATGGGGAGCACCGCCTGGGGAGCGGAGGACCCGGCGCGGTTTCTCCGCGCCACCAACTGGTATGCGACTTTCACGCATTCGTTGAGTGAAAATGGGGGCCTCGATTTTACCGAACCTGGCACCGGCGACCACTGCTCGGCGACCTGGCATTTCGTTCGCAGCATCACTGTCTCTTGCCAGTTGACAGTGGATCCTCTAACGATTGGACATCCTTATTATCGTGACTTCAATTGGAAACAGAACGATTCCGCTACTGTTCACATCAGTGACACGTTCGATCTGACCTGCACCGATTCGAGCGGGACCAGCGTCCACCAGAGCTACACGCTGAATGACCTTGGGATAGCTCCAACAAATTTTTGGCTGTCAATCGATACCAGCGATCAAACCTATTCACTCGGCTGGGTGGGCGTCGAGCCGGCGACCACGTTTGAATTAAAAGTCGACAACACGTCTGTTTTCTTACAAAACAACTTTAACATCGGCTGGTCGCCTGAAGCACTCAGCACCAATTCGCTTCCTTCAACGGACATGGTTTTGCAGGGACAGGATTCGTATCCAATGCAGGAGTGGTATCACTTGATTACTCCAGCAGCAGACTCCTTTGTTGCGGGAGATACAAGAGTGGGCGGCACCTCCCCCTTGAGCCCGGCTCTTCTCGGCGCGAACCTGGTGTTGACCTGGTCGCTCAGGCCCCAGGTAGAGGAGTTGGAAGTCGTCGTGCAGCCTGAGGGCTATGCTGAATGGACGCCCGAAGGAAATCTGAAGCAACCCGACCGGCGCGGCAACACGAACAGGCTGTCGGCAAGGTTGCAGAAGAAGGGCGGAGGCGTGCCTACTGAGCGCGCCACGCGCTTCGACTTCGAGTTGGTCAACGTTTCGGCCGAACCGGGGCTGTGCATGAATTTCCCCATCCAGTCCCCCTCCACAGCACCGGACCTCAAGTTCGAAGCGGAGCTCAATCCGCCTTCGGCCAGCGGTGGGGACACCGTCATTGTCGGCGACGATGTGGTCGGAGTGTTTGCCAATATACAAGGCATGTTGACGGCCCACGCCGTTGTTTCCAGTTTTGATTTTGGTGCTTATGGTGAAATCCAGGTTACCGCCTATGTCTCGGGGCGGGATCCGATTGTTGGCTATCTCAAAGATGACCCGCAAAAGCGTAAGAACGTCCCGCTTCCGAAGTGCCAGCCGGGCTCTCACATCGCGGACATCTGGAAGGAACGCTGGGGAGTCAGCAACCTGGCCGACGAGGCCGACGACGAAGATTTTCCGGAAGGAGATGAACATCCAGGTGACGGGTACACTCTGTACGAGGAATATCGCGGTTTCTGCGAGAATCGCGACCATGTCCGGCTCATTCCGCTCCGGAAGGAGCTGTTCGTCCGGAACGAGATCGAAGACGGGCGCGTTGTGGCGGAGATTGTTAAATTCAAAACCGCGTCGTCGCTGGGCGTGCACTACAAATTGCGGGATGACGAGATCACCCCAGTCGGACTGATGAACGGAAATCATGGCCACGCCTACTCTGGCCATCCACAGAGCGGCATCGTGCTGAACCTCCGGCAAGAGGAAACGGGCTACTCCCAAGCGGTAGGAGCAGCAGGTGCTCTCGGCAACAGCACTCCAGGTTCCAAGCTGCGGGTGGAGATCGACCCCGCGGGGCCCGGATGGGGACTTGATCTCAACACCGGCCAGGAACTTTATCACACTGCCTTGGCGAGCGTCGCGCATGAGATTGCGCACTGCTGTAGTGTCTGGCATCACGGTGACTGTGATCCGAAAAAGCGCGTGTGGTTGTTAAATCCCCTCGACAATCAAAATTATGAGAGCGCGCCTGAGTCCATCAGCGATTTAGTTCCTATCCAGCCGATCGACGAGCGGGGGGGGCCTGTAACAATTCCTGATTTTCCTGGTTCCCTTGACGTGCACCTCGCCGTGCCCCAGGGGCAACACAGCGGCGACGTTAATTGTTTCATGCACTACCGTGCTGCGACGGCTTTGCGACGAGATACCTCGACAACGCGCGTCAAGCTCGACCCATTGAATCCTCCACCTCGATCCATCTTCTGCAGATCAGCCCAAGCGACCGGCTACAATGTTGCCCCTCGAAATCTCTTCGGCAATGCTCACGCTCCTGAACGCGGCAACTGCGCCGGCCAGATTTGCGTCAACGACAAATACACGGACGACGAGAAACATGATCGCAAATACAATTGTCCCTGATTTTACCCGGCGTGGGTTGAGCCTCCTAAGGACGATGTGCCTGGCGGCTGTGATCTGTGAGGGCGCTTCCGTCCAGGCGGCGGATGGACCCCCAGTAATCCTCCAGCAGCCAGTGAACCTGTCGGCACGCCAGGGCGAATCAGCGCAGCTCAGCCTCGAAGCCGATGGATCGATCCCCCTGACGATCACCTGGCTGCGCAACGGCCTGCCGCTTGCGACCGGGTCGAACACGGCTTTCTCAACCGCTCCGCTCCGTTCCGGTGATGATGGCACGGTTTTTTCCGCGATTGTGAGCAACACGCTGGGCGTGGTCACGACATCGAATGCTTTCCTCACTGTCGATCCCGGCATTGCGGTTGCCGCGTCCGCCAATCGCACTACCCAGCTCCTGCTTTATCGCGGCTGGCCGCTGGTGCTGGAGGTCGCGCTCATTCACCCCGATGCATTCGATTCCAACGCAGCGCCGATCCTGATCTCCGGCACGAACAGTCCGTGGTTTAACGCGCTGCAAATTGATGTTCGCGACGCAAACGATCAACCGCAATCGTGGCCTTTCCATCCAGCGCCCATCACCAATGAAGTCGTCCAGCTCAACTCCGACTCGGGCGGTGGAATGTTGTGGTGGCTTACACCAGCGGAAACAACACAACTTCCAGCCGGCACCTTCGCGATCACCGCGACACTGAACACCACGAACGTTACCCGGCCGGGCGCCTGGAAGGGAGTATTAGCCGGCGTTCCAGTCAGTGTAGTTATCACGAACGAGCCAGCGATACTCGACCGGGCGCAAACGGAACAAAAGGGCCGCCTCTTCGCCGACTACGCGCTGCTTAAGGGCGACCGAGCTCAGGCGCAAAGGCAGATCGACGCGCTGCTCGCGGCCTACCCGACGAACATCGGCGGTCTGACCTACAACGCTTACCTGAAACAGGCCGCCGGCTTGTTCGACGATGCCTTCCAGAACGTTCAACTGGCGCTGGATCAGGTCGCGTTGCAATCGCCGGACGCGCCGGAGCCGCCGAGCGAACTCTTGCTCAAGGAAGCTGAACTGGAGCAGATCGTGGCTCCTCCAACCCTTGAGCACGCACTGATTAACGAACATGTCGTTTTGAATTGGTCGGGATATCCGGGGTTGAACTACCGACTGGAAACTTCCTCCGATCTGAGCGGGTGGTCTTTGCTCACCACCAACTTCACCACCGTCAGCAACCGTTTCTCGTTCACGGTCGATCTGACCCGCGACCGCCAGTTCTTCCGCGTCGCGCGGTAGCTTCCTGCCACGCCGTCCTCTGTCTGTTCCGGCGATTCCGGCATCCCAAACACATTCTGAATCTGCGTTAATCTGCGTCTATCTGCGGTTCAACTGCTTTTCCAGGTTCAGTTTATCAGGGCCGGCAGCATGCCGTCCCTCCAGCTCCGGCATTCGCATCCTTTCGCGTGATTCGCGGATTTCACCTTTGTCTGTTTTGGAAGAAAACATTGTCCAGGCAGCGCGTTTTCTTCGACTAATCAGGCAACAGGACAATCATGAGCGACCACGCGGAAACTCTTTGTGATCGGGCCGGGGCGGGGGACCTGGAGGCGGCATCCGAGTTAGTCAGCCTCTATTACGAGCGGATTTTCGCCTGGTTCAGACGTCTCTGCAGCAACGACGACGACGCCGCTGACCTGACGCAGCGGACGTTTTTCAAGGTTTGGACCTCGCTGAATTCTTTCCAGAGGCGGTCCACTTTTTCGACCTGGCTGCACGGCATCGCACATCACGTCTATGTGGACTGGCGGCGCACAAACCGGCCGGCGGAGGCGCAGACCGACGAGTGGTGGGAGGCGTGCGCGGCCAATGGGCCAAGCCCGTTTGAGGATGCGGCGGAACGCGACACGGCCCGCCGGCTGTTCGCGCTGGTGGAACGATTGGAAGACGGGGTCAGAGAAGTCGTCCACCTGCACTACTATCAGGGCTTGTCCCTCAGCGAGACCTCCGAAGCGCTGGGCATCGCCACCAGCACCGTCAAATACCGCCTGCGCGAGGCGCTCGATGTTCTGCGGTCGCAGACAAATGAACCGAAACTGCGGGCGGTCTGAAAAAGAGAAGAATTTATGAACGACGAACAAATTGAAACATTGCTGCGCAAGGCGCCGCGGCCTGTGGCGCCGGCAGGGCTGCTTGAAACGTTGCAGTCGAATATCGCTCTTCCGCCTCGGGCGGAAACTGCGCGGGTGAACCGGACTGAAACGACGCCGTTGCTCCGTCGCTGGTTTCCGGCCATTTCCTTCGCCGTCATTTTCCTGAGTTGCATCGTGGCGATCGCGGTGCAGACGAATCAAATCGCCGAGCTGAACCGCGGAAATGAAACCCTGCGGGGCGCGACGCAAAACCTCGAACAACTCCGTCGCGACAACGCGGAATATCAAAAGCTGCAGGCGGAGCATCAGGAGTTGGAGCGCTTGCGCAAGGATTTTGCGGAACTGCAGCAACTGCGCGCCGAAGTCGCCCAATTGCGCGAGCAAATTCAGGAGACGGAAAAACTCCGCGCGCAAAATCAGCAATTGCTCGCGGCGAACAATCAGCCGGCGCAGTCAACTGGCAACGATGACTCATTTGCACGATTCGAGGCGGATGCCCGGGCCGAAGCGGAGTCAGTTTATTGCATCAACAATCTCAAGCAGATTGGTCTGGCAGCCCGAATCTGGGCGACCGATAACGGCGGCGTTTACCCGCCGAACTGGTTGTCGATGTCCAATGAATTGTCCACGCCAAAGGTCCTGGTTTGTCGCGGCGACAAGGGACGAACGGCGGCGAGGAGTTGGAATGAGTTCGGACCAGGGAATGTCAGCTACGAGTTCCTGAACCCAAACGGATCGGATAAAACTCCAATGGTGCTGCTGGCACGTTGTCCGATCCACGGGCATGTCGGCTTGAGCGACGGCTCGGTGCAAAGCGGGAGCGGTTTGGGACGCACCTTCACGATCATCGTCAAGGATGGCAAGCAAGTTTACACCCCGCTCAACAAACGGCCCGATGGCAGCCCATACGAATGAAGCCGTCCCTCAAAATCATTTCGGTCGCATTTCTGGCGGCAGCGGTGTGTGGCGCGCTCGTTCAGCACAGCGCGCTCTCGAACGTCCATCAGGAGAATCACAAACTGCGCGGCGAGAGCGAGGAGGTCCAGCGGCTGGCCCGCGAGAATGCGGAGATCGAGCGGCTGCGCGCCGAAAATCAGGAGATTGAAAAACTCCGCCTCGAAACCCGCGACCTGCACAAACTCCGCAACGAGGTCCGTCAACTGCGCGAACAGAAACCCGAGTTTGACAAAGTGCGCGCTCTAAACGAGCGGCTCCGGACGCTGCGCACGGGCGCGACAGGTTTGGCGGCGGGTGCTCAACCGGCTGACCGCATCACAAAGGAGACCCTCTCGGCTCTGGCAGGACCGGATTTCACCAGCCCGGAAGCCACCGTGCGAACGTATTTCCGGGCGGTTCGTACGGGCAACTGGAATGAGTTCCGGAACTGCTTTTCTCCAGAGATCAGGCAAGCGATGGATGCCCAGTTCGAGGAGCAATTCCCTGAATCAGCGAAGCAGATGAGCGCCAGATTTCAAAGCGCCCGCATTGCTGCAAAGAGAGTCGTTTCCGCGGACAAGGTTGAGTTGGGACTGGAGGTCGTCCTTGAGGAAGACGCACCGTCGTCCAAGTTGACTGTGCCGATCAAAAGGATCGGCAGCGAGTGGAAGATGGACGAGAAGATGTTTTGACGCGATCGCCGGCGCGGTCGGATTAGCTCAGAGTTCCGATGAATTCTGCTTTGTTTTCCAACGTGGCAGCCACCGCGATCATCAGCTCTTCCGGTGTGAAGGGCTTTTGCAGGAACGAAGAAGCCGTCAACGCCGGATCGCGGTCGCAGATTTCACGGCCGAAACCGCTCGTGTAAATGACCTTCAGATCCGGATCGATCTGAAGGTTGAATCGTTCCCAGATTTCCAACGCCTGCGCCTCAGACTCGGCGGTGAGAACCTGGTAGCAGGCGTTGAGCAAAATCTTGCGCATCACCTCGCGTACCGCGGGATCGTCTTCCACGAGCAGAATGGTAGCCGAACAATCGCGGCGTCGGACCACGCTCGCAAGATTGAGCGCGCCACGGTCGGTGCGATGCGCGACCGCCGCCGGTTTGCTTCGGATTGCGTTCCTGGCCGCACGCGACGGCTTAAGCCCGCCCTGGACTGCAACAGTGTCTTTCACAAGATGGATTCTTTACGGTCGTCAAACACAAATCAGCGCGGTGTCATAAAAATGAACTGTATGTCGGATGTCTCAGCCGACGAGTGCGCTGAGGACAGCCCACTTCGCAGTAAGTCAAGACATTGCCCGTCATTGTCGTTCGGGAAAAGTTCCCTCGTGCTCGCACCGCGTGCCTCGGTTGAGCAAGTCGGATGCCGCCTCAGTTTTGCAAATAAAAAAGATTTGACAGTTGCAAAATTAAAAATCAATCTATCCGCATCCGTTGATGGAACGGGTCTCATTCAGAGTGGTTGAGGGACTGGCCCGATGACACCACGGCAACCGGTTGCAGCGCGATCTGCAATGACCAGGTGCCAATTCCAGCTCAAGCGATTGGCTTGGGAAAGATGAGAAGAGCGCGCGTTTTTCACCTCTTCTCCACCTGATGAGAAGGGGTTTTTTTGCGCCCCGGAGAGTGGTAGGAACGCGTTGCTGCGTGTCCCTCAAGAAAGACCGGGACGCGCGGCTGCGCGCCGCTGACGAACGACAATGTTATGGAAAAAAACGCAGGTTTCATGAAGGCGCTCAAGTGCCGTGAGTGCGGACGCGAATATCCGCTCACTGCCACGCACGTGTGCGAATTTGACTTCGGACCGCTCGAAGTTGTTTACGACTACAACCGCATCAAGCAGTCCCTGAGTCGGCCGGTCATCGAATCGCGACCGCAAACGATGTGGCGCTACCGCGAACTGCTGCCCGTGGCGGGCGAACCGACCGTCGGTTTTCAAGTCGGTTTCACGCCGCTCATCAAAGCCGACCGGCTCGCACGCCGACTCGGCGTGCGCGAGCTCTGGGTGAAGAACGATACGGTCAATTATCCCTCGCTGTCGTTCAAAGACCGCGTCGTCAGTGTGGCGTTAAGTCGCGCGCGCGAGCTGGGTTTCACCACGGTCGCCTGCGCTTCGACCGGCAATCTCGCCAACTCCGTCGCCGCGAACGCCGCCGCAGCCGGACTGAAAGCCTACGTATTCATTCCGGCCGACCTTGAGCAAGGCAAGGTGGTGAATTCGCTGGTTTACGGCGCGGAAGTCATCGGGATCAAAGGCCACTACGACGAAGTGAACCGGCTCTGCGCGGAAATCGCGGGCAAATACGGCTGGGCCTTCGTGAACGTCAACATGCGGCCTTATTACGCCGAAGGCTCGAAGAGCATGGGTTTTGAGATCATCGAGCAACTCGGCTGGCGAGTGCCGCAGCACACGGTGGTGCCGATGGCCTCCGGTTCATTGCTCACCAAAGTCCAGAAGAGCTACCAGGAATTCACAAAACTCGGCCTCGCGCCCGAAACGACGTAT
>QHOP01000311.1:10677-14215 GCA_003219345.1 Verrucomicrobiota bacterium | reverse complement strand
TCGCACGGGGCCGACTGTGATCTCCACGATCCCCTCCGCCGACGCGGTGGCATTTCCGTTCGACGAACCGATTACAGTCACGTTCGACGAGCCGATTGATCGGGCGCTGCTGGAAGTCTCTTCTCCAATTCAGATGTCGCCGGACACTTCGCCGCCGAAGCTGGGCCTCAGCGCGGATCAAATGGTTCTCACTCTCAGGTTTCGCGATTTGAAACCCGCCACCGATTACACCTTGACCATCGGGTCAGGCGTCCGCGACGTGTCCGGAAACGCCCTGGACCAGGACCACACCGCCGATGGCGACAACGCCTTTACCTTACACTTTAGGACCGCGCCGCTGGTGACAGGTTCACTGCCCGGCATTGAATACGGCGGCGGCGCCGTGATCAAAGGCAACTATGCCTACGTGCTGGAACGCAAAGGGCCGCTGGATGGCGCGGTGAACGTGTATGATTTGTCCACTCCGGTCAACCCGGTTACCGTGGCGCAATTCTCGCTGCCCGGCTATCCGCGCGACCTGGCGCTGATTCCGAACTATTTCTTCAAACGCCGGCCCGACAGCGCAGCGGAAACCAATGACCTGTTGGCCGTGGTGGGCGGCAAGCTGGTGGGTGTCGCCTTCGACCCAACTGTAGGTTTTGGCGGCCCCGGCGTGGGACAGTATTTGTGGATCATTGACATCAGCAATCCGTTGTCGCCGAAACGGGTGGCCGCGGCGCAAATTGATCTGTCTCCGTCCGCGGCGGTGACAAAAGTGGTCTGGTCGCCGCCGCGTCTGGGTTACCTCGACATCGGCGATTTCCCGTCCATCGGATTCATCAACCTGCAGTCCTTCATCCTGGGCGAGCTGTTGCGGCGGCCGGGCACCAGTGTGCAGGGAACGAACGACGTAGTTCGCGTGGTTCGCCTCGGCGACGGTTCCGAATTTCAGTGGCCAAGACTGGGAACAGGTGGCGCGGACCGTAATGAGGATGGCGATTTTGCGGATGCGGGTGACGAATTGCCCTATCCGTCGCTCGAGGCCGGCGTGCTGGCGGGACTTGAGTTGGTCTGGACAGTCAGTGACACGGACCAGTTCATCAACGACTTCGCGGCGGAGCGCGGCGGGGAGTTCGTCGGCGTCGTTCTTGATAAAGGCCACGTTCTGGGTCCGGACGGACGACCCACCGCCAACGAAGTGCCAGCCGTTTACCGGACGCTGATTGATTACCCGCTCAACCTGGAGCGCACGAACGCATCGTTCACGATCACGAATGGGCTGCCCAGCCGCGTGAACACGCTGTTCCAATTCCCGCTGGTGATCAGCAACGACGTATCGCGCGTGAACCTCGCTCTCGTGTCGGTCAACGGGCAGGACGGCGCTACCAACCGCTTGGTGATCCTCGACATCACCGATCCGACCGCTCCCCACGAATTGATGGAAATTCCGATTCCCGCCGAGAACGGCAGCGCGGTTTACTCTGTCGAGCAGCGAAACGACGGTCTGTTGATGCTGGCATTGAGCCGTGATGTGTTGCTGCTGGACCCGAAGCGCTTCAGTGCAGCGCTCAACGGCAGTGATTCGCCGCAATCAGCCTTTGTCGGGATTATTCCCAATGCGGGCGTTGGCGCCAAAACATTCGCCGGTTCGCAAACTGGGCTGACGGTCACCAGTTTGGGGAGCAGAAACCAAATCGTTCAATCTGCTCCCACCTTGAAAGTGGTTTCTTTTCCCGACGTGACGCCATTCGCGCCCTCGACCATGACCGCGACGAACGACGACGGTGTGGAAGCGCTGCTGGAAAAGTCGATCGAACAGCCATTTTTGATGCCTTCGCGTTTCCGAACTGCAGGTTGTACGTCGTCATCTCTGGAACCGCCGCAAGCGCAGAATCATTATTACGTGTTGGTACAGGCGCCGGGCGGGGCAGGCCCAACCATAGAACTGGCTCTCGAAAGCCTGAACTGGGAAGGTCATCCGCTCACCAGGAAAGGGTTCCTGTTTCCGCCCGTGCATGCGTTGGACACGAATGCGCTGGCCGAGATCGGGCAAACGCCCACAGACGAAGAAGCGCCCGTGCGCTCCTGCACCGCCTGGCGGCTCTCGACCAATCGGGCCAGCCTCTTTTACAACCTCTATCTCTCGCGGCCATTCGCGCTGGTTTATGAAGAGATGTCCAAGGACGACCTGGCGTCGTTGCAGGCTGAATTGGACCGCGACATTCTTTGGAGCGGCGCGTTCCTGCGGGCCAGCCTTGACCCGGTGATGGCTGGTAACCCGGTGTTGGGTCCGTTTGCCAGTGTCGTCTCGACTGACGACCGGATGCTTCATCCCGGCGTGGAAACGATCGGTCAGTCCTTCCCGGCGGATTACATCCAGTCTCCCAATCCCGGTCCGGTCAACGGGTGGATTATGCTGCCTGGTGCGCTGAACGCCGTGGCGGCGCACAGCAGCGAGTTGATCATCAACACGGTGGACATCGAGTTGCCTGGGCGGCGGTTGCCGCTTGTTTTCCGCCGCAATTACAGCGGCCAGGGCCTTTATGACGGCGCTTTTGGACGTGGGTGGGACTTCAACTTCAACCAGCGCGTCGTGGAATTGAAGAGTGACCTGTTTCCGCCCGGTTCGTGTTTGCCTCTGGTCATTCGCGAAACGGCGGAGGACAGCGAATCCGCAGAAGCCGGTGCCCTTCTTTTCTACACCGGGGCGGGCCGGATCATTACGTACCAATTCGCCGGCACGAACGCGCCGCCGGAAGTCTCGTCCGATCCGCTCGTCCAACACCTCGGCTGGATCACAAACACCGCCCGGTTTTATCTGCCGCCCAAGGGTGCCTTCAACCCGTTCTTCAAATTCAAGGATGGCCGCTACGCGCGACTGGAACCCGATGGAATGCAGTTCTGGTACAACCCCGCCGGACGGCTGATCAAGCTTTACGATCGCTACGAGAAAAACGCGCTGGAGATGGCCTACAATCAACGAGGCGAGTTGATTCAGATTCTTGACGAACTCCAACGTCCGCTGGACATCGGCTATTGGCGGCTGGCGGACGACCCGGAGCGCCGACCGCTGATTGACGAGATGACCTCCAATCCCCTTATTGCCGGGAAAATCTGCCGGCTGCTGGATTACTCCAAGCGCGACATCCTGTTCCATTACACCGACGATGGGCAGTTGGGCCGCCGGGAAGGTTTCGATGTGGAGACGGGCGTTTCCAACGGCTTCATGGGTCGGCAAATCACCCGATACCTCTATAGCGACGGTTCCGATCCCGCCCGCTCGGCCAAATCGCTCATCGGTGTTGTGGGCGGCGACGAGGCCGGCACGCCGCTCGTATCAGCCACGGCACTTGGACAAAATGGCCGTGACACGGTTGGCCAAATCAACCTTGGCGCAAACGCCGTGACCCTGACGCTCGGTCAGCCCAGCACCGCGCTGGCCCTCAGTCATGGTGGCGCCAGCGCGCGGCTCACGACGTTGGATGGGGGGATGACCGATTACACCTTCGACAGGTTCGGCAGACCGTTACAGACCATCGTCAGCGGTTCCGGCGCGGTT
>QHOP01000311.1:0-10665 GCA_003219345.1 Verrucomicrobiota bacterium | reverse complement strand
GAAGGCGCGCGCGAACCTGATCAAGGTCACTCGACAGCCTGAACCGCGCGGCGGTCCGGTGCTGGTGGCAACAGGCCAGTTCGACAACTGGTACAACCTGTCCGCGGGAACAAAGACGGACTACAACGGCAACATTTCCACCATCGAACTGACCTCCGACCACCGCGCCACGGCGGCGATCACACTCGGCACCGACCGGGAAACTTATGACGTGAATGAGTTCGGTCAGATCGTTCGCCACACGGCCATTGACGGAGTTGAGACAAGTCAAACCTATAATGGCGTCGGATTCCTCGCCACGCGCTCGATCGGTCCGCTCACCACGACTTACGGCTACGCCAACCTGACCGGCGGTGTGAGCGATCCCGGGCTGCGTGGTCTGCCCTCAATCATCACCGATCCCAAAGGCAACCAGACAACCCGCATATACGACGAGCGGAACCAGTTGGTGCGCGAATCGCGCGGCGGCGTCGAGCGAACCTACGCATACGACGTTGGCGGTCGGGTCACCGAAACCACCACCATCGTTGACACCAACCGTGTTCTGGTCGGGCAGCAAAGCTACAACCAGTTCGGTTTTCTGACGGCGCGCACGCTCAGGAACGTCGAGGTGGACGGCGCCGCGCGCGACTTGACCGTTCGTTACGTTCCCGACCTGTTTAACCGGGTCAAAGAGATTGACTGGCCGTCGGGCCAGCGCGACCTGATCGAATACGACGCGCTGGAGCGCGTCTCGCGCTACACGATTGAAGGGGACTACGCAGAATCCTACGGCTACGACGGCAACGGCAATCTCACCACGCTGAAAATCGGCCCTTCCACGCAACCGCTTGTCTATGACGGACACGACCGTTTGATCCGGCACATCACGCCGATGGGCACCGTGGTGCAGCTTGGCTTGGACGGCAACGGCAACGTTCTCTCCAAGGTCGTACTGGACGGCAGGACGAATTTGCTTTCTGCGGTCACGAACTCCGTGGACGTGCTAAACCGCGTTCGGACGACCACGCGGTTGCGCAACAACGGTTCCTCCACCATGCGCTATAACTATAATTCCACGAACCGAACGATGGTGGTAACCGACGCGCTCGGCGCCGTCGTCACGAACTTCTACGACAACGTGGGCCGCCTCGAACGCACCGCCGCACCCACGCTCGCCAGCCGGTTCTCCTATGATGCCAACGGCAATCAGATCGAAGTCGAAACTCAGGAAGGGGGCCGCACCTACATCACACAATACGGCTACAACGCGCTGGACCAGTTGATCTCCATCACCAATAACCTGGGAGACGTGTCGCAACGCCTCCTCGGATTGGACGGTCGCCTGTTGCAGTTTGTTGATCGCCAAGGCAACCGCACCACGAATTCCTATCGTTTGACAGGAGAGCTTTTGGCCACGGCCGCCCCAACGGGTGTTCGCATTGATTATTCCTATGCCACAAACAACCAGCTCGATTCCATCCGTGATCCGTCCGCCAACGCCTCGACCTATATCTACGACGCCCAAAGCCGGCTGCTCCAAGTGAAGCTTCCCGACAACGCGACGACGACTTTCACCAACTTCAACCAACTGGCGGTTCCCACGGTGGCTCACATGCCGCGCGGCATCACGGTCGAGTCCGCCTTCGATCTGGAAGACAAGCTCACCAATCGCGTCATCTCAGGCTTCGGGCCGGCCCGCGCGGAAACGTATCAGTACGACGGCATGCAACGACTCGTCCGTGTCACCGACCCGTCGGGAGAGATGGATTTCACGTACGACTTGTTCGGATTCATCCGGGAAATCGGGCAACGTTACCAGTTCACAACCGATCCCGCGCCGACGAACAATCTCACCTTCAGCGTCCAGCAGGATGCTGACGCGGGCGGGTTTCGCTCGCGGGTCATCTATCCCTACAGCAGCGTGGTGATCACGAATCGCCGCGACCAGGTGGGGCGGTTGCTGGCCCTGGTGCCCAGTCAAGGCGAACCGATTGTCCAATCCACCGTTTATTCGGGAGACAGCTTGGTGGGCCAACAAGTTCTGGGAGAGAACCGAATCCTGTGCGAGATGGAATACGACGGGTTGCAAAGGCCCATCCTGCGGCGCTATTCGCGGGCGTCAGACGGAAAGGTCTTGACCGATATTCGCTACAGTTACGACCGCGAAGGCGCGCAATTGGTCCGCCAGTTCGTTGACCGCTCTGGCCGGGCTGATATGTTCGCTTACGATGGCGGATACCGATTGAAACGCGCCGACCTCGGCGTGCGGCCCTCTCTGGCTGGTGCCGAACCCGTTCGCGAGTTTCCTGAATTCAGCCAGCCCCCCAGTGTGCCCGGCGCATGGGCGCCGGGCCGGTTCGCCCGGGCGATGACTTATTCAGCGACTGACGTGCTGCACGAAATCGCCTTGCTGAATCCCGACAACCTCCCGACGCCGCTCTCGGCCTCGACGTTCGGCGCGCCCGATGCGATGTCGTTCGTCAGCGGAGTGGACGGATTCACCCGCACACGCGACGAAGTCGGCAACGTGACGCGCACCCGGCTGGCCGTGCGACTTCCGGGCGCGATAACGGCCGAATGGGTCGGAGCCAATCTCAGTTACGACGATCTGGGCCAGCTCGTCAAAATCGAGCGAGACGATGGCGTCGTGGTGCTCAATGAATTCGGTCCGGACGGCCTGCGGATGCGCCGCAAGATTACAGGCGATCCGACGCGCTGCGTGCCTTCCGACATCGCCTACCTTTACGACAGCGGCAGACTCATTGAGGAGCGCGACCTGGCCGATGGCGCAGCGGTCCTGGCGCGCTACTACTACGGCGAGGATGGCGACGAACTGATTGCGGGAGATTTTCAGTCATCCGGTTCGACCAATCCGACGCGACTCTATTTCCTCACCGATGCGCTCAGGTCCGTCCTGGCCGTCGCGGATTCCAGCGGAAACGTAGTCGAACGGATGGGTTACGACGCCTGGGGCCAGCCGACTTTGCAAGCCCGGGATGAGTCAGCGCCGCGGGTGGCGCGGGCCTTCCTGGAAACCAATTCTCTCCTGATCGAATTCAGCGAACCAGTGCTGCCTGCCTTCGCCGAGCCAGTGCCTTCGACAAACCTGGTGACCGCTTTGAGGGATCCAAATCTGCTTTTCCAGGTTACCGTTGGTGGACAACCGGTATCAGGGCGCGTTCGCTTCGAAGAGAACCTTCCCGGGCATCTCTTTGGTAGTGTCTTTCGATTCATAGCGGATCAGCCCATGAGCGGCACGGTCCAGCTTACCGTGAGTGCGGGGGCTGTTCAGGACGAATGGAACAACACGAACCCGCAGGAGGTGATCAATCTTGATTTGGCCGCCGCCAATCCGTTGTATTCGGGGCCGGCTCCGGGCAGCTCCGCGCCGACGGAATTGGGCCGCAGTTCGGTTAACTCGTCGTTTCTGTTCCACGGCCAATACTTCGATTACGACTCCGGCCTGCTTTACTGCCGCGCGCGCTTCTATGACCCGCACACGGGCATGTTCCTGCAGCCCGACCCGGCGGGTTACACCGACGGTGTGGACCACTACGCCGGCTTCGCGCACAATCCAATAAACCTACGCGATCCCACCGGGACTGCCACTGACGAGTTAGGACAACGAACCAGTAACCGGGGTGGTCAATGGGTGGAATTAGGCAAAAGGGATGCAGGAATCACAGGGTTCATTGAGAAGACCGCCGGCTACGGTATGGAAGGCGTCGGCGCCGTTTTGCAACTGGGCACCGGAACAGCCGAAGGCTTCGACCTGTTGAACAGCAAGCGTCCCGGCTCGTGGGGAGTGCTCGACCGGATTCATGGCAGCAAGCTGGTGATCTCCGACGCCATGACGGCAGCCAACGTCGTCAACGCGGCCAGAGCAGCGTACGGCCTGTACGCGGCCGGGAGGGCCGCCTACAACTCAGTGCGGGGGAGAAGGATGGAATGGGCGACAATGAAATTGACCAGTTGTTCCGTACCGGGCGCCAAGTGATCAAGGAGCAAGCAGTCCAAGAGTCTGCTGAGGTTTGGGTGCGAGGCTTCAAGAATCCGGAAAATCGTGGAGCGCTAGTCAATGCGGGGGTGCTCGGAAAAGAATTACAAGTGAAGGGTAAAGTACATGGAGGCGTGGGAACAGTACGAATGTACGATGCACTAGAGGGCGATTGGGGTGCCCTGGCTAAGGAAGGGCACCTCACGCCTGGCAATGTCCACGTGCTCTTAACAGATCCCGAAGCGGCCGAATTCGGATTTGTTCCGTGGGAGCATTCATTAAAAACAATCGAGTTCACGAGCGACACGGACTACGCCGCTCTCATTTTAGACGGTCAAACGGCTGGAGAGGCCCAAGCCGCACGCTTCCGAGTGATTCAGAGCCTTGGTGAGGGGCGCGCATTTCGCGCATCCGGCGGCAGGGGCGTTCCTAACGTGCAGGCTCGGCATGGCATGCAAATAAACATGGCCGACTTGGCTGCAAACGAAGGGAGCGCCAATGGCTTCAGCGTTAATGCAGCCTACGCCCAGCACGTCGGAAGCCCTGGTGATGTGTTTGCCGTCCGATTCGAGGCAGATGGTAATATCTCCTATCGCCGCGTGCCGGCCGCAGAAGTCCGGGCACGATTCGCCGAGCACTGGCAGAACATGGCAAAAACTGCGCGCCCTGGCGTAAAGATGACCCCGCCCACCTGGATGCGATAATGACGACAACGGTACAAGGAAATCAGATGCTCGCGCCCGAACACTTTGATCGGGTGGCGGACGTCTGGCGGGATCGTTCGGATCTCCAAACGGGACCGGGCTTGGTTTTTCTGCGGGAAATGTCCCCACGGGGCATGGTTGAATCGCTCCCATTGGCTTGGAAGGTTGCCGCATGGGCGATCGGCCTCCTCGTTGCCTCTCATGTATCCGTCAACGCCGCGTCTTCACTCCCGCTGACCTCGCTTCAATACCAAATCATCGGCACACAGCTCAAAATCTCGCCGGCCATGGTGTCAGTGCCCAAGGGCGTGCCCGGCTCGGTGCTCGTCCAGATCGCGTTCGGTGATGGAACGACCAACGCAACCACTGCGCAGTTGGGCGAGGGCGCTTATGTTGAAGCTACATTGCGCGGTCCGTCTTTCGACGCCCGCCGCATCGTCGGACAACCGAATGCCGCCTTACTTCTCCCGCCGCTCAATCTGGTCGGCGATTATCAGCTTGATAACATTCGTCTTGTCGATTCCACCACCGGCGCCGTGCGGATGGAAGGCAGTCCGAGCAGTGTGCCGATCCACGTTTTTGATCAGGTCCTTGTCTCCACTGTCACTTCGCGGCCCTTGAGCCTCGATGAAATCAAACAAAAAGGCATCGTCATTGATGAAAATAATTTTCATGCGGTGGAATTTGAAGTCGGCTTCGTCTTGGAGGGCAAAACCATCCCGGTGAAATTTCCGGTGGTCGCGCCGACGTTCAAGCAGTCCACCGAGATCATTCCCCAGGCCGAACTCGACGCCAAACTGATCAAGGCGCAGGAGATCAACCAGCAGATTGCCGCAAGCACAAGCACCACGCTGCCGCCAGAACTCCAAACTTCCGGGCTGAACATCCAGGTGCAGGGAATCAATTTCCAGCGCGTGGATCTGAGCGAGGGACAGGATTTAACCCTGCAGATTCCTCCCATTCCCGCTTTGATGATCATTCCGGGCAACATCGGTTATTTGAACCAGTTTTTCAGCGTCCAGATTTTCACGGAAAACGCCGCTCCGCAGAATTCCGGCTTGAGCGTGTTCAACGTCAGGGCCGAGGTGATTCTGCCCCCGGGTCCCGACCAGATTGCGAGCACGAATTACAATACACCGGGCGATGACCCGCTCCGCTTCGCCCGGATCGGGCCTGACAAAGTTATTCAAAGCGTTCAACCGGTGGTGCGGCCCGGACCCGACGGCCAGATCGGCACGGCCGACGATATCGGGCGGCTCTTCCCAGGTGAGTCGGGCCAGGCGGAGTTTCTAGTCGAAGGATTGCAGGAGGGTCTGCACGTGATGAACCTGAATCTGACCGCCGACCTAGATGGACTTGCCGCGGGCACGATAAAGATCACCGGCAAAGCCGCGGGTTCGGTGCTGGTGAAGAACCCTAAATTCTCTCTGGCATTCACTCATCCTCGCACCATTCGGGCCGACGAACCGTACCAAGCGACTGTGACGGTGCTCAACACATCGCAGACGGTCGCCAATTTGGTCAGCGTGACGCTCGCCGCGGCGTCTTTGAGCGGCGGCGTTCTTGAAAGTCCAGAGACCGTTCAACTCGACACGATTCAGCCGGGCCAGACCGCGACCGCGACATTTCGCATTCGCTCGCAACGGACCGGTTCCATCTCTTTTTCCAACCTCACAACCGGCGAAGACGGTGTGCAGGGACGCTTCCGTCTGACTATGGGCATTGACGAGCGCGGCGTGGCGTTGTCGCCGGACACCATTGGCATGCCGGATTACGTCAGCGCGCTCCCGACCGGCGTCCTCGACGGCGCGATTCGGGTGCTCGGTCAGGCGCTCAGCGTCGCCACCGCGCCGCAACTGCCGCCCGGGGTAAAACCGGTCGCCAGTTCCATCGTCACGCGGCGCGTGCTCGAACTGGCCGAAGCCGGCCAACGCTTGCGTTACGGCGACAGGACAAACCGCGTTCTGTCCGACCTGCTTCTCGACTGGCAAGCCGGACGCGTGTTCAACGACGGTTTCGATCAAATTATGCGCGCGACAGATGCCGGTCGCGAGTTTCGCGAGGCGCTCGTGCAATCGCAGGAGTCCGCCGACAACCTGGACGGCACAGAACGATTAGTGGAACGCGCGGCAGACCTTGCCGGGCGAGGCGAAGCCTGGGCAATCGCCAGCGTCAACGATTCACAGATTGATCTTTCGTTGTCGCAAGGCAGCGCTTCGGCTGGTCTCGATAAGAGCGACATTGTCCAGGGGCTCGGTTATCGCGGGCAACGCGGTCACTGGCTGACTGCTTCAACCCTCAACTCTCAACTCGCAACCCTCAACTTCCACTGGCAGGTCAACGGAACCGTTGCGCAGGCGGAATTGGCGGCGCTGCTGATCACCACGAACGGGGCGGCTCAGCAGTGGCGCTGGTCAGTGCCAAACCCGCCTCCGGGCGCCTGTTACCTCTTCAATGCCGCTGATCCGACCGGCGGTTTGCAGGCCGACACCAACTGTGACGGAACTGTGGACGCAATCCTTTCGGGGACCGCTACGCCCATCAACGAACTTCCGCCGGCGCTTGTCACGGTGTTTCAGGACCCGACAGTTCAGGCCGGCAGGCCATTTCCTTCCTGCGAGGGCAACGCCGACATTCTGAATTACGGGACCGTTCTGGCGATACTGTTCTCGAAGCCGATGACGCAGGATAGCGTGAACATTCTGGACGCCTACCGATTCGACAACGGCAACACTGCCGGATCGGTCCAGGTTCAACCGGGCGGCCGCGTCGCACTGGTGAACATGCGTCTGCCGTTTGGCGCAATCCATCCACGAACAATCACGGTCAGCGGTGTCAGTGATATTCGGGGTCACCCACTCGCAACAGTGAGCGGACCCATCGACAGCAGCTTGACCGAGGGAATTGCCATCCACGGGCGGGTCGTGCGAGTGGATAGCAGCCCGGCGGCCGGGATCCCCGTGACGTTGACCATGCACGATTCGGTCGTGTCCGGGGACGGTTGTGAGTCCGTGGATGTGCGGGTGGCACAAGTGTTCACCGACGCCGCCGGTTCCTTCGATTTCGACTTTGTGCTCGCCGGGATGTCCTACACGGTTGCCGCGACCGATACGAGCGGGCTTTCTCGGGACGTGATTCAAACGCTGCTGGATTCCACCACCGACGGCGCGGTCGCGCGCGAAAAATTGCTGGCTCTCGCGAACCAGCCAGGCGCACAGGGCTCGTTGCTCGCCGATTTCGGCGCCAATTCATTGCCGCAGGCGATCGCCGCGGCCGAAGGACTGGACCGCGCCGTCCTGCGCGACTCGCTGCCGGCAAATTCGCCGCGGACCGGTTCCGAAGTTCCCGTGGCGTTGCGGTTCCGGGGCCGCGCCACGGTGACCGGGCGGGTGTTCTCGACCGACGGACAAACCCCGGTGCAAGGCGTGGCGGTGAATCTCTTTCCCGATCCGGATTCCCGCGAGCTGGGTCGAGGCCTGTTCAGCGACAGCAACGGACGGTTCGCCTTTCAAGGCGTGCCGCTCGGACTGTTCAGTGTGGTGGCACAGCGTGGCGGTGAAGTTCCCCGAACAGTCCTCGGTGAACTTTCCGTGCCCGGACAAACGACCAACGTCACAATCAACCTGAATTCACTCGTCATGGTGGTGACGCGGACGGACATGCGCGGGCGCGTTTTTGAAACCGACGGCGTCACTCCGCATGCGGGCGCGCAGGTCTTTGTCGGAAATTTCATCAACGGACGGCTGGGCAGTCTCGTCGCCGCAGTCACCGCCGACGCGAACGGTTTCTGGTCAGCGAACCAGATTCCCGTCGGCACGTACGATGTCGCAGCGGTTTCGGTTGACGGAAAACGGAAAGGGGTTCGCAACGGCGTCGGCGCCGTGGCCGGCGCGGTATCCCAGGTGAACCTCACGCTCCAAGGCAGCGCCGCCGTCATCGGTCGTGTCGAAAACAGCGTCGGTATGCCGGTGGCCAACGCGATTGTTGCCGGCGGCGACACGCTGGTCCGCAGCGACACGAACGGCCTCTTTCAATTGAGCGGCGTGCCTGAAGGTAACCGCACGATCAGCGCCGGGCTTGAACGCAATCCAGCGGCGGGAATTGACTTTCCGCGGCTGGGCAGCGCGTCGCTGAACGTGTTGCCGGGCATCGACAATTTTGTCGTCGTGCGCCTCAACGCAGCGGGCCGGATCGTCGGCCGCGTGTTGGATGCCAACGGAACGCCGGTCGGCGGCGTCCGCGTCAGCACGCCAATCGGCGGCGGATTCCAGTGGGTCAAAGCCGATGGCGACGGCAATTATCGCCTCGAGAATATCGGCTTGGGCGATTACACCGTGAGCGCTCCTTCGCCACCCGCCGCGGACAACGACACCAGCCGCTTGATTTCACAACTCACCAGCGATTCGGACGACCAGGTCCAGGCCGCCATCGGGGAGGCCTTTGCCATTTTCACGGGCGCGGCGGACCCATTTCTCAATGGCGCCGGACAGAATTTCAATCCCGGCGAGTGGGGTTACACGCGGACCCAGGTGAAGTTCGACGGACAAACGGTCGTGGCGGACATCCGTTTTCTGCGGGAAGGAACGATTTCCGGCACCGTGCTCAACGGCCAGGGCGTTCCCATCGGAGCGCGCGTGCGGTTGACCGGCGTCGGACCGCTTGCCAATGGCGACGTCGGATTCATGATCCGCGGCGAGATGAACAGCGATCCCGCGCTTGGCACCTTTGCTTTTCGTAATCAGGCCATGGTCGGCAATTGGGGACTCCAGGCCGCGTCTCCGTTCTACCCGGTCGTTATCACGTTGGATGGGCACACCACCTCCATCGATCCGGACGTGACGAATGTCGTTTTGCAATTTCCCGCCGAGCGCGAAGTCAACGGGCGATTGACCGGAACGGTGTTCGAGCCGGACGGTTCACCCGCCGGCGCGGGCGTCCAGGTCAAAATCAGTTTCGGCCCCGATTACGTTATCAAAACCGACACGAACGGCTTTTTTGACACACAGATAAAAATTCCCGGCGGTTCCTACACGCTCGAAGCCAGCGATCCGTCAACCGGACTGGTGGGCATCAGCGGCGGCTCAGTCGCTCCGGGCATTACCAACGTGGCCAACATTCACCTTCTGGGCAAAGGAAGTTTGCAAGTGACCGTTCGGCAAGCCAACGGTTCGCCGGCGACCAACGCGCAGGTGGAAATCAGCCAGGGCACGTATCCGAACGATCATTATCAGGGCCCGGCGGACACCAACGGTATGATTCGCTTCGACAATATTTTCGAAGGCAGGTACGGCGTCTGCGCGCAAATGCCCAGCGGACCGACCACACTCTATGGCCGCGCCGGCGCCGATGTGTCGCCCGGACAAACCGCGACTGTGGAAGTGCGGCTGGGCGCTACGGGCACGATTCGCGGTTCATTTGTGCGGACGGACCTGGTCACTCCGATAACCTTCGCCCAGGTCGCCATCGGCAACATTGGTTTCGCCACAACGGATGAGAACGGACAATTCCAGGTGTCGGGCGTTCCGCTGGGCACCTATCGCATCGGGAGCAAGGACCCGGTCACGGGGCATGGCGGCGCGGCAACCACCACCCTGGCCTTCGACGGACAGACCAATCAGGTCCAGTTGGTGGAGCAGATTCAGTTGCGCGGCGAAATTGCCGGCCGCGTTCTCGACGGATCGGGCACGAACGTCGTCGCCAATGTGGTCGTCACGCTTTCGACCAGCGACATCCTGTCGCCGACCCGCAGCATGACGACCGGCCCGGACGGTCGGTTCAGTTTTCCGAACACATTGCCCGGATCGTTCACGCTCAACGCCGTTGATCCTGTGACGCAATTTGTTAGCACGAAATCCGCGGCGTTGCCTGATCAGGTTCCACTCTTCCAGATCGACATTCCTTTGGTGCCGGTTGCGACGCTATCGGGTGTGGTTTACGAACCGGATGGAACAACTCCAGCCACGAACGCGACGGTGCGGTTCA
>QHOP01000310.1 GCA_003219345.1 Verrucomicrobiota bacterium | reverse complement strand
CCGACAGCGGTTTGGCCAGCCCCGCCACCTTTTCCACTTTGCCTTCCGGATACTTGATGGTCGTCACCTTGACGCCGGGCGTTGGCGCCAGCGTCAGCACTGTGGGAATGAAATTCGGTTCGGACGGTTTGTTCGACTGCACATGCCAGTTTTTCTCCAGCTTCACATGGACGACCGCCACGACATCGCCGCCCGCTTTTGCGTCGCCCTGGATTTCGACCTTGTCAAGGCTCGCCGCTTCACCGGGCTTCTTTTGGGCTTCGGCCGCCGCGACGGCAAACGACGACGCCAGCAACGCGAGCGGAAGGACGGACCTTTTCATATTGGGTTGGATTTGCGTTTTGAGATTTTGGTTCAAAGAAAAGTTATTTCGCCATCGGCCAGTTGGCGGCGAGGAGTCCCTTGTAGCCGCCGATCAGTGAATAGACATTTCGATACCCCATCCGCTGCGCCGCGTCCGCGGTCAGCGCGGAACGATATCCGCCGCCGCAATACATGATGATTTCTGTTTCGGCGTCAGGAACCATCTTCTCCAGGTCGCGTTCGAGAATGCCCTTGCCGAGGTGAATCGCCCGCTCGGCGTGGCCAGCGTGCCATTCATGGTCCTCGCGCACATCCATCAGGACCGCCTTGGGATTGCGGGCCAGCCGTTCGCGCGCGTCGTCCACGGCGATCTCTTTTACGCGCGAGCGCGCTTCGTTTACCAGCCGCAGGAATCCGGGCGAGTGCTGCACGAGCCGCAAAATAATCCTGGCCACAATTCGGTCAACAGAATTTTCGAGCAGGCGTGTTGCTGATTGTCACCAGCGTGGTCTTAAGGCAGATTGTCTGGCAAAGATTTTCTGCGCGCGCCGGCTGTCGCTCGAATGAGGCGCGTAGCCACCGACGTAAGGAGGTGGCCGGAACGACGCTGGGAAATATCCGCCTCCTTACGTCGGCGGCTACGGAAAGCGCAGATGAAATAAACTATGGACGTGAAAAATTTGGACGAAGTACCCGCCTTCATCACGAAGGACGGCTCGGAAATCCGTGAGCTGCTGGCGCATCGCAATTCGGCCATTCGCAACCAAAGCCTGGCCGAGGCGCGCATGCCGGTCGGAGGCAGCACACTGGAGCACTATCACGTGAAGACGGAAGAGATTTATTACGTCACAGCGGGCACAGGCCGGATGCGGATTGAGAACGAAACGCGCGACGTGAAGCCGGGTGACGCGATTGCGATTCCGCCTGGCCGGAAGCACAAGCTTTGGAACACCGGCAAGGAAACGTTGAGACTGCTTTGCTGCTGCGCGCCGGCGTATGAGCACAGTGATACGGTGATTACGGAAGCATGAAATCGTCAGTGGCCGGTCGTTTGTCGGCAGTTGTTGAAAAGTCAGCCGTGAGCAAACGACAACGGACTACGCACAACAAACAGCCCGCAAGATGTATCAACCGAACAAAGTCCGCCTGTTCATCAAACCGTATTGCGGCTGGTGCGCGCAGGCGATGGATTGGCTCGATCAGCACGGCATCAAGTATGAAATTCTGGATGTCATCGCCGACGAGAAGGCTTACGAAGAGATGTATCGGCTCTCCGGCCAGACAGCCGCGCCGGTGATTGACGTGGACGGCAAAATCCTGGCGGACTTCGGGGCCCGCGAACTGGCGGCGTTTTGGAAAGGCTTGAACCGCGAATAGACACCGATCAATTCGAATGAAAGAGGCTGACACGGATTTTCACGGATTCAAGACCAGGCAAAATCAATCTGTGATAA
Organism: Verrucomicrobiota bacterium; assembly: GCA_003219345.1. Lineage (GTDB taxonomy): Bacteria > Verrucomicrobiota > Verrucomicrobiia > Limisphaerales > AV2 > AV2. The sequence continues at coordinate 23,787 of QHOP01000310.1, read as the reverse complement.
TTCGTGAAATCCGTGTCAAAACCTGCTTTTATTTGGGTCCATGCGCGTTGATTCATGGCGCAGAATCGTTCAATGACGGCAACTGAATTGAAATCCCGCCCGCGCCTGCCGGAATGGCTGCGCGTCAGGCTGCCGACCTCGGACATCTTTGCACGCACGCGGGCGTTGCTCGACGAGCTGAAGCTCCACACCGTTTGCGAGAGCGCCAGGTGCCCGAACCACTGGGAATGCTGGAGCAAAGGCACGGCGACGTTCATGATCGCCGGCGACCGTTGCACGCGTGCCTGCCGCTTCTGCTCGGTCGCCACCGCCAAACCGTTCGCGCTGGAAGCCGACGAGCCGGCGCGCGTCGCCGAAGCGACTCGCCGGATGGGGCTCAACCATGTTGTGATCACGGCGGTGGCGCGCGACGATTTGCCTGATGGCGGCGCGGACCATTTTCGCCGCACGATCGAAGCGGTGCGCGCGTTGAACCCCGGCATCGTCATCGAAGTGCTCGTGCCTGACTTCAACGACCGCGACGAGTCGATCGAGACCGTGCTTTCGGCGAACCCGCAGGTCTTCAATCACAACCTGGAAACGGTGCGCCGCCTCACGTCGTCCGTGCGGCACCGCGCGACCTACGACCGTTCGCTCGGCGTGCTGGGCAAAGTGAAGGCGAAGCGAGGCGACAGCGTTTACACCAAGTCCGGTCTGATGCTTGGTCTGGGGGAGAGGGCAGGGGAATTATTTCAGGCGATGGAAGATTTACGCCGCGTCGGCTGTGACATTCTCACACTGGGCCAGTACTTGCAGCCGACCCGGAAGCATTTGCCGGTCGTCGAATTTGTTCCGCCCGGAAAGTTTGCCGAATACAAACAGGTCGCCGAAAGAATGGGCTTCGTGCACGTGGCGAGCGGGCCGATGGTGCGCAGCTCGTATCACGCGGATGAATTCGCACTGCCACCGGCGGGTCCTACGCCGTGCTGATGCGGATGATGGAGGTTTGAGCAAGGTGGGAGGCTCGCAGCCCGGCAAAGGAGTCGGTCCTAAACATTGACACAGGCTTGGCAGTAGGTGATGTAGGCGCATGGCGCGCAAGCTGCGCCTCGGCAAAACTGGTGGGATTGCGCTTACATTTTTGTACAACCTTTTGTTGCATATGCAACAAAAGGTTGTCGGTCATCAAACCGTTGCCGACTGTTTGTATTCGGGCACGAACACTTCCGCCTTCGGTTTCATCGCGCGCAGTCTTTCCCCGAAAGCCATTGCCTGCGATTCTTCGCCGTGGACGACGAAAATCTTTTTGATGTCGCCGGTCAGAGCGTCGACGTAGCGGCGCAATTCATTTTTGTCCGCGTGGCCGGAAAAGGCGTCGAGCGAGGCGATGCGCGCACGGACTTCGTGCGGTTCGCCGAAGATGTTGACCGGGTTCTGGCCGGAGAGGATTTGCGCCCCCAACGTGTGTTCGGCGCAGTAGCCGATGAAGAGGACGAGGTTCTCAGCGCGGCTGATGTGGTTTCTCAAATGATGCCGGATGCGGCCGGCTTCGCACATCCCCGAAGCGCTGATGATAATGGCAGGCTCTTTCAGATCGTTCAGCTTCATCGAGTGGGCCAGCTCGCGAATATAGGCCAGGTTTTCCATGCCGAACGGGTTTTCTCTTTTGCGCAGGAAGTTGTAAATGGCGTCGTTGAAACATTCGGGATGGAGACGATAGACCTCGGTGGCGTTCACGCTCAGGGGGCTGTCAACAAAGATGGGCGCTTTCGGCAGCTTGCCGTCGCAGGTGAGCTGATGGAGCGTGTAAACAATCTGTTGGGTGCGGCCGACGGAAAAGGCGGGGATGATGACTTTGCCTTTTTTGTCGAGCGTGTCGCGCACGAGCCGGCCGACCTCTTCGTTGGCGCTCTGTTTGGCTGAATGTTCCCGGTCGCCGTAGGTGCTTTCGATTTGCAGGTAGTCCACGCGCTCAACGCGCTCCGGATCGCGCAAGATGTCGTCGTTGCCGCGGCCAATGTCGCCGCTGAATAGAAAGCGGTACGTGCGACCGGCGTCGCGAACGTCGAGGATGACCTGCGCTGAGCCAAGGATGTGACCGGCATCGCGAAAAGTAGCGGTAACACCGTCGATGACAGGGATGGGACGGTCGTAGTTGATGGACACGAACTGACGAACGGCCTTTTCAGCATCCTCGGCAGAATAAAGCGGCTCGACCGGCGGCTGGCCTTTCTTCGCCCGTTTTTTGGAGACATACTCGGCGTCAGCGCGTTGAATTTCGGCGGAATCTTCGAGCATAATCGCGGCGAGATCGCGCGTGGCGAACGTGCAGTAGATGTTTCCGTTGTAGCCTTGGCGACAGAGGTTTGGCAGATTGCCGCAATGGTCGATGTGCGCATGGCTGAGGACAACGGCATCGATCTGCTGCGGATCGAACGGAAAATTGCGATTACGCTCGACGGATTCGTTACGTTTGCCCTGGAACAAGCCGCATTCGAAGAGGAGGCGTTGCTGATTGATTTCGAGTAAAAAGAGGGAGCCGGTGGTAGTGCGGGTGGCGCCGAAGAAGTGGATTTGCATGGAGTTAGGATGGCGGGCGGAATTCGGAGTTCAAAGTTCAAAGTTTGGTGTCGCGCGCGGTTTGGGTTTCGGTTATTGAAATGTCCCAGCCTGTAACCATCGCTGACCGTTAAGGGTCATCAGGCTATGTGGTTTCGCAGTTATGGAACAAACTATGGCTGAGGCCGGCCTCGACATGGCGGCCTGCTTGGAACGCGTGCGCCAACGAGACGAGGATGCGGCGCGGGCGCTGGTGCGCGAGCTCTATCCTCTGGTCATGAAGATAGTGCGCTCGCATTTGCCGCGGCGGACGGACGAAGAAGACCTGGCTCAAATGGTGTTTGGCAAAATCTTCGCGCACGTTGACCAGTACTCCGGCAGCGTTCCGTTCGAGCACTGGGTTTCGCGTGTGGCGGTGAACACCTGCCTCAACGCGCTGCGCGCCGAGAAGTGCCGGCCGGAGTTGCGCTGGGCCGACTTGAATGAAGGCGAGGCGGAAGCGATGGAGAGAGTGGTTGCCACGGCGAAAGGGCCTGACCCGTCCGAGCAATTGACCGCGCGCGAACTGGCGCACAAAATGTTGGAAACGCTCCTGCCCAAAGACCGCCTGATACTGACGATGCTGGATTTGGAAGAGCGTTCGGTCGAAGAAGTCAGGGAACGAACGGGGTGGAGCGGCTCGCTGATCAAAGTCCGGGCCTTCCGCGCGCGGATGAAATTGCGCAAGCAGTTTGCCAAAATGATGCAGGAATAACGATGAAACCCGATTTCTGGAAACGTCTGGCAGAAACGGCGCGGCGGGCACCGGCAGGACCGCCGGCGGAAATGCCGTTTGGTTTTGACACCCGCGTCGTTGCCAGTTGGCGCGGACGGCAGGAGCCGGAAGAAGCGTTGCCGTGGACGTTGTTGCTGCGAGGGGCGTTGGTGTGCGCCAGCCTTATCCTGCTGCTGAGTGTGGCCATGAATTATCAAGCATTGAAGGAACGTGAGCCTGGCTCGGTGGCCATCGCGGACTCCGCGATTCGAATGAGCATGTTGCCATGAGTCATTTGACCAAAAACAAAATCATCGTGTATCTGGCCGCGATTTTCCTCGTCGGCGGCGTGACCGGCGCTGTGTTGGGCTGGACCGGCGCCAAACAAAGATGGTGGCACCCGCCGGACGGCAAGACGATTTGCGACCGCGTCCGGCATCGTCTGCAATCCGAGCTCAACCTGAGGCCGGAGCAAGTGCGGGAAATCGACCCGATTCTCGAGAAACGCGGGAAGGAGATGGATGCCATTCATTCGCGGACGATCAAAGAAATCGAAGAGATCGTTCGCAGCTCGAACGAAAGGATTGTCAAGGTGCTCGACTCTGCCCAGCGAACGAAATTCGAGGAGATGGAAAAGAAACGGCAGGAGTCCATGCGCAATCGATTCAAGCCGCCGCAGGATGCTCCCGGGGCGCCCGAGGGCGCACCGGAACCGCGCGCGAACGGCCCTTAAATGCAGTAGCCGTTGGCGCGGTCGCTTACGTGAAGCGTCCAAAAGATCCGGCGTTCGATTTCAAAACCGCGGCGATCACCAAAGGCGAAATCACCCAGGTGGTGACGGCCAACGGCAATTTGACGCCGGTTATCGACGTCCAGGTCGGCAGCCAGGTTTCCGGCATCATCACCAATATCCTGGTTGACTTTAATTCTCGGGTGAAATTAGGTGACATGCTCGCTCAGATCGACGCATCGACCTATGAGTTTGCGCTGAATCAAAACAAAGCCGATCTGGCCAATGCGCAGGCGGCTTTGGAACTGGCACAAATTAACGCCAAACGGGCCGAGGAGCTTTACAAGAACGCTCTGATCTCGAAATCGGACTACGACACAACGATAGCCGCGCTCCATCAGGCGGAAGCGACGGTCACGACGAGACAGGCCCAGGTGGAGAAAGCAAAAGTGGACCTGCAACGCTGTACGATCTATTCGCCCATCAACGGGATTGTCATCGACCGGGCGGTCACGGTCGGGCAGACCGTGGCGGCGAGTTTCAACACCCCCAAGCTTTTTGAGATTGCCAACGACCTCAGCAAAATGGAGATCGATGCCATGGTCTCGGAGGCCGACGTCGGCGGCGTCGAGGAAGGACATCCGGTCACGTTCACGGTGGATGCGTTTCCCACCCGCCAATTTCACGGCGCCATCAAGCAGGTGCGTTACGCGCCGACGACGAATCAGAACGTCGTTACGTACACGGCCGTCGTGGCAGTGAATAACGACGACCTGAAGCTTCGTCCGGGAATGACCGCGAACGCGTCGATCATCACCGCTCAGCATCGCGACGCGCTCAAGATTCCGAATGCCGCGTTGCGTTTTCGCCCGCCGGACAATGCGATTCTGAAGCCGCCGACCAACTCGCCTCCAGCAAGAGGAGGTTCGACTGGCAACGCGACGAACGCCACGGCGTCCGCGGCTTTGTCCGGCGATCCTCCCACGCCTCCTTGGGTGGCGGAAGGGCGCCAACCGAATGGCGTTGAAGAGGTCCGCAAATGGATGGACACCCTCACGCCAGAGCAACGCGAGGCCGCGCGGCGCCAGTTCCGCGAGCGCGGGGGCGGTGGCCGCGGGCCTGGCGGGGATGGCGGCTCCGCCAGCGGACGGGGTTTCCGCGGGTCGAGTGAGACAGTCAGCCGCCAGGAAGGTCCAGTAACACGCACGATTTACGTGCTGGCCCAGACCAGGTTGCCGACGGGCAAAGAGATTGAGATGGCCAAACCGGTGACCGTCAAGGTGGGGATCACGGACGGTAGCTACACCGAAGTCATCGATGGTTTGAAGGAAGGTGACGAGGTCATCGCCGGTGTGAACCTGCCCGTAGCCGCCACGGCGAGCGCGCAAGCGCCGCAAGGCAGCAGCCCCTTTGGCCGCGGCGGGCCTCGTGGGCGTTGAGGAAGTTTGTTTGGTGGCTATGCAACAACCTATCATCAAGCTGGAGAACTTCTCCAAGACATATCACACCGGCGAGGTGGACGTGCACGCCGTGCGGAATGTCTCGCTGGAAGTTCAGCCGGGGGAGTTTGTCGCCATCATGGGCGCAAGCGGCTCCGGCAAATCCACAATGATGAACACCATCGGCTGTCTCGACCGCCCGACTTCGGGGCGTTATCAATCGGTTTCGTTTTCCAGGGGTTCAACCTGCTCGCGCGCACGTCGGCGTTTGAGAACGTCGAACTGCCCATGCTCTATTCGCGTCCGGGAATCCGCGGCCGCGAGCAACAGGAGCGGGCGGAGAAAGCACTCGATCTGGTTGGCCTCGGTGACCGCCTCGACCATCATCCCAGCCAGCTCTCGGGCGGCCAACAGCAGCGCGTCGCCATTGCGCGAGCGCTGGTCAATCAACCCAAGCTGCTGCTCGCTGATGAGCCGACCGGGAACCTCGACACCCACACGAGCATTGAAATCATGGGCATCTTCCAGGATCTCAACCGCCGCGGCATGACGGTCGTGATGGTGACTCACGAACTCGACATCGCCCGTTACGCGATGCGAACCGTGGTGATGCGCGACGGACGCATCGTCAGCGACCAGCCGGTCATCAGCCGGCTTAATGCTGTCGAAGAGCTCAACGAACTCGTGCGGCAACAACAAGCCGTTCAACTCGCGCCGTGATTCTTCTCAAGACACTCAAAATTGCCGCGCGCGCGTTGCGCCGGAACACGCTCCGCACGTTGCTTACGATGCTTGGAATTATTTTTGGCGTCGGTGCTGTGATTGCCATGGTCAGCCTCGGCAACGGCGCCAAGGCGCAACTGGAGGCGAGCATCGCCACGCTCGGACAGAACGTGATTACGGTTCTTTCGGGAACGGTATCGCGCGGCGGGTTCCGGATGGGATTCGGATCTGCCGGGACGCTGACGCAAGACGATTACGAGGCCATCCGCAAGGAGATTCCCGGCGTCAATGGCGTCAGCCCGGAAGTGCGAAATTTTGCACAGTTGGCGGCGGGCAATCAGAACATCAACTCGCAGATTATGGGGGTGGGAGCCGATTACCTCGAGGTTCGTTCCTGGCCTTGCGCCGTCGGGGAAAGTTTTAGCGAGGCCGACGTTCGCAACGCGCAAAAGGTCGCTCTGATTGGCAAGACTACCGCCGAAACTTTGTTCGGCGACGAAGATCCTGTCGGCCAGATTGTCCGAGTGAAGAATGCTCCCTTTCGCATCGTTGGGATACTTTCCACAAAAGGAACCGACATGTGGGGCCGCGATCAGGATGATGTGTTGCTCCTGCCCTACACGAGCGCTATGAAGCGCCTGACGGGCGACACGACTTTTCGGTCTCTGATGATTCAGGCCGTCGGTCCGCAGGTGGTGAACACGCTGACCAACCAGATCACCGATCTCCTTCGCCAGCGTCACAAAATCACCGCCGGCAGGGACGACGACTTTCTGGTGCGAACGCAGCGGGACATCACCGAATTCGCGGACGCACAGGCCCGGACGACGCGGGAACTTCTCTTTTATGTGGCCTTGATTTCGCTCATCGTCGGAGGCATCGGCGTGATGAATATCATGCTCGTGAGTGTGACCGAACGCACTCGCGAAATCGGCGTTCGCCTTGCGGTGGGCGCGCGCAGCCGGGACATCCTGCTGCAGTTCCTCACTGAAGCCGTGACTCTCAGTGTGGCAGGGGGAGCACTCGGAATCTGTTTCGGCGTGGCCTGCTCGAGGCTGGTGACGCAACAGTTGGGCTGGCCAACGCTGACCTCGGCCGACTCGATCATTCTCGCCTTCGGAGTGAGCGCGGCTATCGGCATCTTCTTTGGCTTCTACCCTTCACTCAAGGCATCCCGGCTCGATCCCATCGACGCGCTGCGTTACGAGTGATTCTCCGCTGCGCGTTTTAAAATTCGCGATAGGTAATGCGCGCTTTGCCGAGATCGTAGGGAGACATTTCGACTTTGACTTTGTCGCCCACGCTGATGCGGATGAAATTTTTTCGCATTTTGCCTGAAATGTGAGCCAAAACCTCATGCCCATTTGGCAGGGCCACCCGAAACATCGTACCGGGCAATACTTGAGTCACGGTGCCGGTCAGTTCAATTGGTTCTTCCTTCGCCACGCGCCTTATTTCTGACCAGAAACTGCCTTGCCGTCAATCGCGATGGTGCAGCCAAATCCCGCAATCGGAACAACATCGGCAAGCGCAATGCACGCTTACATCGCGCTGCTCCTCGCGCCACAAGCAATCAAACTCCGGAGGGACTGGCCGGGACGATGCTCATCTTTTCGAGTTGAACGCCAGACGCATCGGACGAGAAAAAGTTTCGTGCCCTGGGCAGCACGCGTCGCAAAAACAAATTGGACAAGCCGCAGGACCGCCCGGTAGAGTCCGTTTGACGTTGATGAGGAACAATGCGTTCACGGCAGTGTTGGTCGGCGTGTTGGTTGTGGCGGCCTTCGCGGCAGCCTTGCTGGTGGCGCGTGTTTTTTTCGCGACCCGTCAGTTGCGAGGTCTTCAGCCGATGCTGGTGGAAGTCAATAACAGGTTGAACTCCGCCCAGGCTCTGCTCAACGAAACACTGGAGTACAGCAAACGCAACCCCGCTATCGATTCGCTCCTCGTATCCTTGAATTTCAAAACCAATTCCGCGGCGCCAGCCAGCCCGAAACCCGACGGCAGATGATACTATGAATGAAACGGAAAATGCCGGCGTAGCTGCTCGAACGATGCCCGGTGTGGAAGAGCCTGCCTCGCGGCAGGCGTTGCTCGAAGAGCTTCGCCGTTTGCGGTCGTTGCTCAACACCACTTTGCTGGCCATGCTCCTGTTGAGCGCAGCCGTCAACGCCTTTCTGTTTTATCAGGACCGCACGGTGCAGACGGAATTGAATGAGGCGAGGAGGATGGTGCAGGAATTTCAAACGGTCAAATGGCCGCTCGTGAACAAGCTTGTTACTAACCTTCAATCCTTCGCTCAGGTCCATTCCGACCTCAATCCCATCCTGGAGAGGTACGGCATCAAACCCGCCGCCCCCGACCAGGCTTCACCGCCAGCGCCTGCTCCCCTGCCGTCGGCCGGCAGGACGGGGAAATAATTTCCCGGTCGGAGGGAGTTGACTGCAAACCGGATCAACATTCACACGCTCAGTTTCGTTCCGCATTGGGCGCAATAACTGGCCGAGGGCGGGGAATCAACTCCGCAGGCGGGACAGACAAGACGCGCCTCCTTGTGTCGGCGATGGATGATCAGATTCCGAACGTAGGGAATCCAGGTGAATGCGTAAGCGAAGATGAAGACGGAGTCTCGTTTGTAGAAAAGGGCATAACAGAGCAGCAGGAACGAACCGATCAGGCTTAGCCACCAGAATGCCGTTGGCACGACTACCTGCTTGGTTTTCTCCGTTGCGTACCATTGGACAAAAAAGCGGGAGAAGAAAGTCGCGTTGCCGAGCCAGCCGACCACTTTCCAGACGTTCCATTCGATGCCCATGAAATTTCCATCGTGCCAGAGCAGGTTGGTGAGCGCATCCATATTGACGGCCAAGTTCAGGCCCCGGAAGGATGAAGCAGGAAGTTCAGATGAGCGACGGAAACGCGCAATAAGGCAGACACTGCCTTGCGCAGATAGGTTATGTCCGACAGCCCGTCAGGCCGCGGGGCAACTCTATTCTGCGAGCAGTTTTTCAACTTTTTCCGCCAGCTCTTCCCGCCCATTCATGTCACGGAGCACACCCTTTTTATCGACCAGCCACATGGCGGGAATGCCGGTGATGCCGAATTCGCGGCCGAATTGGTTCTGCCAGCCCTGGCCGTCGAAATATTGCGGCCAGGTCATTTTCTCCTTCGCGACAAACTTTTCCAAAGCCTCTTTCTCCTGGTCGAAGCTGACGCCGACGATTTCGAAGCCTTTCGGATGCAATCTCTCGTAGGCTGCCCGCACGTTGGGGACTTCGGCGACGCACGGCGGGCACCAGGTGGCCCAGAAATCCACCAGCACGACCTTGCCCTGCAACTTGTTCAAGTCCACTTCGCGGCCGTCCACCGCCGTAAATTTAATGGCCAGTGCTTTGCCGAGCGCGTCCAGTTTTTTCAACAACCCTTTGGCTGCGTCCTTGACGTCGTCGGGCGCCGCCGCGTTGTCCACGATTTCGTGCGCGATTTTGCGGGCCTGGTCGCCCTCGCTGTTGGACGCAACCTGAAGCAGCATCCCGTAAACCTCGGGTCGTTTCGGGAACTCCTTTTGCAGCGCGCGCGCGCCTTTCTCCATTTCGGCGCTAACTGCGGTCATGCCTTCGGACTGCTTCTTCATCGCCGCGCGTTGCATCGATCGCGCGCGGAGTTCAAATCGCTCGTCTTCGTTGAGGCCGGGGTCTTTGGCGCGTTCAGCTTCCAATGCCGCGAGCCTGGGCTCGATGTCGGTGCTGCCGAGTCGCGCCGCGATGCCGGCCATTTCATATTCTTTTTTGCGCGCTTCCGCGGCTCTGGGATGATTCGGGAAACGGGTGTAAAAATCCTTCGCTCTGTCTGCGGCTTCGGCGGCCAGCCTGCCTTGTCGCTGCTGAAATTTTTCGATTTCTTCGGCCGAAGGACGATTGGTTTGCCATTCCGCAGGCGGCGTCGGCGGGCGCAGGGCCTTTTGCACGGTCTTCCAGGCGGCCTCGGCGTCCTCCGTTGCCGTTTCAGCCGCGTATGTTTTGACCGGCGTGCCGACGGCGATGTCGGCGGCCAGAAGGAGCATCAGCAGGTTCGATTTCATCATCGAGGTGGCGGCTGAAGCCGACGAATGCGCCCAGGCGCCGCGGCTACTCCGCCAGGAGTTTTTGCACTTTGGCTTCGAGATCTTCGCGCGCATCGATGTGGCGCAGCACGCCCTTCTTGTCCACCAGCCACATGGTGGGGATGGATTCGATGCCGAACCGGACACCGAATTGGTTTTCCCAGCCTTTCCCGTCGAAATACTGAGGCCAGGTCATTTTCTCTTTCAGCACAAAACTCTGAAGCGCGGTCTTTTTCTGATCGAAGCTGATGCCGACGATCTCGAATCCCTTCGGATGAAGCTGGTCGTAAACGGCTTTCACGTGCGGCACTTCGTGGACGCATGGCACGCACCAGGTCGCCCAAAAATCAATCAGGACCACCTTGCCGCGCAAGTTTCCCAGGTCCACCTGCCGGCCGTCCACGGCGGCAAACTTGATCGCGAGCGGTTTGCCCACCAGGCCGGCTCCCGCCGCTTTTTCGGCCGGCGCGCCGACGAGCTGAGCAGTCATTGAGACAACAGCGGCAACCATCCAGAATGCGAGCAGGCGCCCTATCCAAAAAGTTCGCAAGGGTGCTTTCATATTTGGCCGGGATGAATCTGGTCTTTATTCTTCGGTCTTGGTCTTGACTGTAAGCTTTATTGGCAGGGCTGCAAGTTTTTCCAGCAGCAGATGCAAGCGCCGCGGGTTGGCGGGTTGATCGACGTCCGCCTCGCGCGCGATGCCGGCGGGTTGGGCCAGGGCAATTTGGAGGGCGGCCATCAGCGTGGCTGTTTCACCTGGCGAGAGTTCGAGTTTCATCTTCTCTTCCTGCTCAATACGCATCGCTTTGCGCGCAAGTTCCAACAAAAGCGCGCACGGTTCAAGACAAGGAATCAGACTTTTTTCTTCGGCCGCGTCAGAGGCCAAACCGTTCACCGTCCAGAGCCGCCGTTTCAAACAAAAATTTTTGTGGCAGCAGGCGCGCGCTACCTGAGCAGCCAGGGCATCGCTCAGCAGCGCCGTGATGCGATACATGCCGGTCTGGCGGTTCGTGAACGTGCGGTAATTGGTGACGGGCGGCGCGGGGGACTGCGCCGCGAACCAATCGGCGATCGCACCCGGATAAAGCCGGTCCAAGGCCGATCCCAGTTCGGCTTCGTCACAGGCGGTGGAACGCCAGCCGGTTTGCAGGTTGGGTTCAGACTTAAGCGGACGAAACGCGCCGCTCGCGGTGAATTGCGCCAGCCCGCGCAAGTCCGTCAGCTTCAACTCGCGCAGTTCTTCCGGCGCGCGGTGGCGGTCGGCAACGTGCCTCAATTCAAAGGTCGCTCCTGCCCGGCGAATCAACACCTGCGCCAACAGCAATTCGTCGCCGATTTGTGCGACAAAAACTTTCAATGCTCGATTGGCGATCGCAGACACGCGCGGGAGAGTAACCGATCCTGGCGGTTTGGAAAACGAAACCTTCTATGTTTGGATGCCTTCGCGCGGGCCGTCCACTCTCCAGTCCGAATCCTGCTTGAGATAAACTGTCTGCGACGGGAACGCAAAGTTGATGCCTTCTTTGTCAAACCGTTCCTTCACCGCCAGGTTCATCTCCTGCAAACCGGCCAGGTATTCATTGTTGTCTGTCGAGTTCCACCAATGGACGACCTGAATGTTCAACGCGGAGTCGGCGAATTTGTTGAAGCCGATGAGGCAATCGAATGTTTTCGGGTGTTCCTTGTAAACCTCCTGCAGAATCTGCAAGGCGCGTTTCACTTTTTCCGTCGGCGTGTCGTAAGTGATACCGATGTTCATGACGGTTTTGATGTTGGGCCGGCGTGTAACGTTGGTAATGGTGGCGTTGCCCATGGTTTTGTTCGGCACGGTGATGAGGTGTCCGTCCAGGTTGCGCACGCGCGTGCTGCGCAAGCCGATCGTTTCGACCGTGCCGTCAACCGAGTCGAGTTGGATGCGATCGCCGATGCGGAACGGTTTGTCCATGAAGATGGCTACGGCGCCGAAGAGGTTGGCCACCGTGTCCTGCGCCGCCAGACCGAGCGCGAGGCCGCCGACGGACAGACCGGCAATCGCCGCGGTGATGTCTGTCGGCCACCGAGCGTTGTCGCCAGTAGCCCATCAACAGGTCGATCAGCTTGAGAACGGCGTAAGTGATGGTCGCGGCGATGATGACTTTCAGGCCCTTGTCCAGAATCTTTTTGATCACTTCCGGCCAGTCGAACATTTCGAGGCCGATGTTGAGCAAGACCACGAACGCGATGATCTTGATCGGCCCGTTGAGCAGGCCAAGCAGCAGGTCGGTGAGCTGCTTCCTGGAGGTCCACTTCTTCAGCCAGACGCGGGTGAGGAAATCGAGGAACTTTGAGACGTAAAACGCGAGGAAGATGTAGATGAGCGACGCGAGGTATTTCCAGAGCGGCTCGCCGAAAGCCGTGACGGTGTTCAGCACCTCGAGCTTGTCCAGGCCGAAGGTCAGGTGACCGTGGTAGTTCTTTGACCCGCTCTTTTCTCCCTTGCCCGGCGCAGAGGCAGCCGCATTGTTCGTGGTCGGCGTGGAAATTGGCGGGTTCGTTTGCGCGCTGGCCCGGACAGACCACAGCAGCAGCGCCGCCAATGCCAAAGCGGAACCGCGGAAAATCAAATCAAACTTTCGCTTCATCTCATGTCCAATAAAAGAAGCCAGGGCCAGCGATGACAAGTTTAATCCCGCCGGTGTCATGGCGAAGGGGCATCTTGAGCACTACCACCCTCTCGAGTCCGATCTGCAAGATTTCCGAAGACCCCTCACCCTGTCCCTCTCCCCATCCGATGGGGAGAGGGTGGCCTTCAGGCCGGGTGAGGGGAATACGTGCATCAGATCAGCTTGGTGGTGTCGAGTTGCGCTGCATGTCGCCCGATCTTTAAAACGCGACGAGAGAAAGTTATGCACAAACATCGAGGCAAGCCTTCCTTTGCTCGCGGGCCAGCCAAATGGTGAAAAATTTTGTGAATGCGGAGCGGTTGTTCCTTCGTCAGACAATCGATGCCTCAGCCTGCGCAAAAATTCCTTGGGTTGTTTTGTCTCGCGTTCATGGGGTTTATGACAGGCAGGGCCGAGGACGCGCAGAAGGTCACTTTCCACGTTCAACTCATTCGGGGAGCAGACTCGGACAAACCGGATGACCCAAGTTGGAAGGCCATCGGGCCGAAATTGAACAAAAATCTGCGGACGGTGTTCCGCTGGACGAATTACTGGGAAGTGAAACGCGAGTCGGCGACGCTTGCGAAGGGCAAGGTGGCCAAACTCCGGCTCACGCCCGAACGCACGGTGGAAATCAAATTGCTCGACCCGCCCAATACGCAAATCCGCCTGTTTCACAACGGCGGGTTGACGCGCTGCTCCCACCAGCCTATCCGCCAACACATGACCATCCTCGGCGGCGATTCCAAGAGCGGAGACCCCTGGTTCGTCGTCGTCCGCAGGGACAAACCGCTGGATGCGGATTGAATAATCCTTCACAAAAAACCGCTGCCATGCTTGGATCAATTTGTGACCCATCCCGCACAGGGCAGACCCGGCCGTGCACGTGGAGTGCGCGCTGACGGATTTTTTCCCGGTCCGGACGGCGACAACCTGACGTGTCCTTCCAGGAGGCTCTGATCATGATACCAGTGAAGATTCTCTGCGGCTGTGGACAGAAGTACGCCTTCGACATCGAACCGGCTGAGGGCCGTATGCCGGCGCCGGTGCAATGCCCGGTTTGCGGCGCCGACGGTACTGCTGCTGCCGATTCCATTATCGCCCAGGCGCTCGCCGTTCAGGGCGCGGCGCCCGGAGTTACCCGGTTGAGGGCGACGCCCGCGCTGGCAGCCGTCGCGCCTCCTTCGCCCGCGCCACCGTCGCCCGCCGCCGCGGCGCGCGCGGCGGCCCGGCCCCAGCGGGAATGGGGACCTGGTGGCGAAGGGGACACCTGGAAATGGTGGTATTACATTCTGGCTGGAGTATGCATCGGCGGCTACGACATTTGGCGGACGGTCGAGACGGGAAGGATCAGGTATCTCGGTGGTCTGTTTCTATCCGTGTTCCTTGTCGCAATCGGCGTCTGGGACTTTCAGCGCAAGCGCAAGAAACGGGCGGGAAACTGAGGTTGAAATTCTGTCTTCGCGCGGCGGCGGAAATCGAGGACCCAAGCTTGTCTGCCGGCGTCACCCTCCCGCGACAATCTTGACGATCTCCAACCGGTCGCCGGCGTGGAGCTGCCGCCTGGAAAATTCCGACGGCGCGACCGCCTCGCCGTTGTGCTCCACGACGACGCTGCGCGGCAAAAGCTCTTGGGCGACCAGAAATTCCTCGATAGAGCAGGGGAGCCTGGTCGCCACTGGCTTGCCGTTGGCGGTGACGAAAGATTGATTCACCGGTGAGGATACGAGGTGCTCATCGTTACATCGTCGTTGTCGCTGAAAATCCTATTCATTCCAGCGGACTGAATTGTGACGCGGTTGGTAGACTCGATGATGATTCTGTAGGGTGTCCTCCACGGGTCAACAAATTCCCCGGCGCTATTAGTAGATCGTTCTGGAATATTAAGAAAGACCTTCTTCTTTGGATTGTTGCCCACCAGAGCTTGTAATATCTCGGACGAACTTCCGGGCGGATACTTGTCGTATTCGGCTTCGTAATACTGCAATGCACCAAGGAGGTTTCGCATCTCGATCTTAACAAGGGGTTCACCTCGTTCTCGGTGTCCCCATCGCGGCATTAGAATGGGAACAGCCAGTATTATGATCAACCCGACGAGAACGCAGATCAAAATCGTTTTCGTCAGGTTCATACCCAGACGGTCTCCAATCCGTCACGCCGTTAACACTGCGCGTTTCGCTTGATCATTTTCCATCTTGCCAACACTCAAGCACCAACCGCGAACGCCGAGCATCGAAGCTCGCAGGCGCCGGCAATTGGACGTTCGATGTTCGATGTTGAGCGTTCGATGTTTTTCTTTTCACGCCGTCAGCGCCGCATCCCAATCCTTCCAGACCGGTTCGTACCCGAAGCGGCGGATGCGGTCGGCGACTTCCCGCGGCGAGCGTTCGTCGGCGATGTCGAATTGCCCGGTCGCGTGCGGTCCGGTGCCATTGCCCGCCGCCCATTCGCTCGCGCCCAACTCGACGATTCGCCCGCGCACGGTTTGGTGCAGGTGTTCCTTGCCCGCGCTGGTGTACCCGCCCGGCTCGGTGTGGCTGCCGGCGCTCATCAGCGTGATGCCGAGCGGAATCAAACCGTCGCGCAGCTTCGCCGGCTCGCGGGTGGAAAGCACGAGGCCGGCATCGGGAAACATCAGGCGGAAGGCGCAGACCAGTTGCACCAGCTCGCGGTCGGTCATGCGCGTGAGCGGCTCGAACTCGCCCGCGCACGGACGCAGTCTCGGCAGCGAGATCGTGAGCTGCGCCTTCCAGCAGTTGCGCAGCAGATAATCCGCGTGTGCGGCGACGGCGAGCGCTTCAAGGCGCCAATCCGCGAGGCCGAACAGCGCGCCGATGCCGAGTCGCCGGAAGCCGGCGGCGTAAGCGCGCTCCGCTGTTTCCATTCGCCACTCAAAATTGCGCTTCGGTCCGGCGGCGTGCATTTCGGCATACACCGCGCGGTCGTAAGTTTCCTGGTAAACCACCAGTCCGTCCGCACCGGCGAGGACAATCGGGCGATAATCCCCGGTTTCCATGGGCCCGACTTCGAGTGAGACGCTGGGAATTTCGTCGTGTAACACGCGGACGCAATCGGCCAGGTATTCCTTCGACACGAACTTCGGATGTTCGCCGGCGACGAGCAGGATGTTGCGAAAGCCATGTTCCTTGAGCGCGCGCGCTTCGCGCAGAACTTCATCCACTGTGAGCGTCACGCGGAGGATGGGGTTGTCGCGCGAGAAGCCGCAATATCTGCAGTTGTTGATGCACTCGTTGGAAACGTACAGCGGCGCGAAGAGTCGAATGACTTTGCCGAAGCGTTGTTGCGTGAGCGCCTGCGAACGGCGGCCAAGCGGCTCCAACAATTCGCCGGCGGCCGGTGAAATCAGTTCCGCAAAGTCAGCGGGCGCGAGCCGCGATTTGGCCAGCGCCTCGCGAACATTGGCCGTCGTGGCGGACAAAGAGCGTTTCAGCAAAGCCTCCAACGGCAGCGCGTTGAACTCCGAGACAAAACTCATGGAATAACCGTATCAGAAGCGGTGCCGCCAGCAAGGGGCGAACCGCGCGTCTTTCGACAAGTGACCTTGGATTCCGTTGCGCGAAGAGACGAAGCGCCGGATTTGGCTCAGGCTCGGAAGGCAGCGAATGAGAAGGCGAAGAGATCAAACGCCAGGTGCGCCAGCACCAGAAAGCACGCGCTGGGACAGAGCAATCGTTCAGTACGCTGAGCCGAAGAGTTTGCTCAACTTGCACTTGAACCCGCGCAACACGTCGCCGCCGGTGAGCATATCGTTTGGGCGAGTCAGCTTGGCCAAGTTGTCGGGAGAATGAACCGTCACTTCGCGCTTTTTCCAATCAACCACCCACGCCAGCCGCGTGTCGTGCTCGAAGTAATGGTCGAGCTTTTCGTTGATGTGCTTAAGCCTGTGACTCGGTGAAACGACTTCCACCACCAGATCAGGCGCGCCGTAAAGGAATTTGTCCGGCGCGACGAGGATTTTTTTCAACCTCGCTTTGCTCACAAACGCGACGTCGGGCGAGAGCAGGACGTCGTCCGAGAGGCGAAACCCGGTGCTGGAGTCATAGACTTGGCCGAGCTTGTGACGATGGACATAGGTCCCCATCACAATCACGATGTTCACGCACACACTGCCGTGGCTGGCAATGACTGGGCTCATAAGCAGTTTCCCTTCGAGCAGTTCGTATTTCCTGCCATCGTTCGGCAGCGCCATAAACTCCTCGTCGGTCCAATGACCTTTCGTGCTGAAATACACCATGGCAGTTTCCATAATGGTGTCAGACTATACCAACGCAAAGAAGACGCAACCCGGAAGACCGCAGGTTTTGACTTTGCCAACTGCTTCCTCTAACTTCGCCGCGCCATGAACGTTCTCCACCACACTGACAAATCGTTTGCCGGCAAACTGCGCGCGTTGACGACGCAAAGCAGCCTGTTTGACCCGGTGATCGAGGAACGGACGCGGGTCATTCTTCAGGACGTTTACACCCGCGGCGACGCGGCGTTGCTCGAACTGGCCGAGCGGTTTGACGGCGCGAAGTTGTCCATACACCAATTGGCGGTGACCAAGGCGGAATTACTCGCCGCCTCACTGCGCGCTGATAATCCTCTGCGGGCGGCGGTCGAGACCACACGCGACAACGTCGAGTTCTTCAGTCGCAAATCGCTGCGCAAAAACTGGTCGGCGAAAAACGCGCAAGGGGCAAAGGTCGGCGAGAAATTCGATCCGTTTCAACGCGTCGGCGTTTACATTCCAGGCGGCACTGCGCCGCTGGTTTCAACCGCGCTGATGACGGTGACGCTGGCGAAGGTCGCGGGCTGTCCGGAAATCGTCGTTTGCACGCCGTGCGCCAAGGATGGCGGCATTAATCCCGCTTTGCTATACGCGGCGCGGGCGGCTGGCGCGACGGAGATTTATCGCGCGGGCGGCGCACAGGCAATCGCCGCGATGACTTATGGGACGGCGACCATTCGGCATGTGCAAAAGATTTTTGGCCCGGGCAACGCCTACGTGGTGGCGGCGAAACGGCTTCTGTTTGGCCACGTGGCGATTGATCTTCTGCCCGGCCCGAGCGAAGTGCTGGTGCTGGCGGACGACACGGCGACGGCAAAGTTCGTCGCCGCCGATTTGCTGGCGCAGGCCGAGCATGGCTCGGGTTACGAGCGGGTCTGGTTGCTGACGAATTCCGGTCCGCTGCTGCGCGACGTGGAGCGGGAAATTGAGCAGCAATTGCCGAAACTGTCGCGGCGCGAATTCATCGCGAAAGCACTCGCGAACAACGGCTGGCTGATTCATGTGAAGACGCTGGAGCAGGGGATCGACCTGGTGAACCAGCTCGCGCCGGAGCATTGCGAGATCATGACGCGCGGCGCGGCGAGAGTCGCGCAACGGATCGTGACCGCGGGCGCGATCTTCCTCGGCCCGTATTCGCCGACGGTGTTGGGCGATTACGTGGCCGGTCCGAGCCACGAACTGCCGACCGGCGGCGCGGGCGTGTCGTTCGCCGGCCTGACCGCGGACCAGTTTCAGCGCCGCACCAGTGTGGTGGAATACAGTCGCGCTGCGCTCAAGAAATCGTTACCGACGGTGCGGAAGTTCGCCGAGGTCGAGGGACTGGATGCGCATGGGAGATCGGGGGAAATAAGGTCGTCGATTTCAGAATGAAAAGCCTTACGAAGCACAAAATAATTCTGGTGACACTATTGTGCGTGCTGATTTTTCTTGCGCTCGCTGAATTAGCAATGGTGAATAAAAGCGCCAAGGAAATGGCTCGCCGGGACGCTTTGGAACTGGGTATTAATCATCTTGCAGGAGCTATAGAACTTTACCGAGAGGACCACAACAGGTATCCGTCTTCGTTGGATGAACTGCTCTTGGGTATAAGGCCAGAATTGAAAGCCGACATAGCACGATACCGAGTATTAAACAATCGATTTGGCGATAAGTATGAATATCATCCCCTGACGAATGGGTTTGTAATTACTGTTGCTGCACCAGATCGATGGTTTCGGAAGGGCGAAAGAGTAGAGCCACCTGCATAGCTCACCCCTCTTTGTTGGCCGGACTGGTGGGGCGAGCGTACTCGCGAGCCTGCTTGTGGCCCGGCTTGTCAGTAGCCTCGCCCCACCAGCACATGGCTCACCAGCAGCTTCGCCGACATAAATGCTGCACTTTCCTTGTCAAAGCCTCCCTGCCTCGGCTAAACTGTTAGCATGAAATTAAAGCTGACCGCCGTTTACCGCCGCTTCCCTGAAGGTTACGCCGCGTTTGTCGAGGAGTTGCCGGGCGCCAACACGCAGGGCGCCACTCTGGAAGAAGCGCGGGCTAATCTGGCGGAGGCCGTCGTGATGGTGCTGGAAGCCAATCGCGAGCTGGCTGAGGAAGAGTTGCGCGGTCAGGAGGTCATCCGCGAGCCGCTGTTGCTGGGCGCGGCATGAAGCGGCGGGATCCCATCCGCCATCCGGAACGTCACGGCTGCGAGTTCCTTCGTGAAGGTGGCAACCACACGATCTACGTAAATCGCGCGAAGAGGAAGGTTTCGGCAGTCCCGCATCATCGCGAAATCATTGAGTTCACCGCCCGGAAGATTTGCAAGGATTTGGAGGTTTCACCGCCTTGAGACGCGCCAGTCCGCTCACTATGCCAAGGACAATTCCGCATTCCGCGCTCCGCACTCCGCGTTCGTTGGTTCGCCCGCTCGTGCGCGACTTGCACGCCTACGTACCCGGCGAGCAGCCGAAGATCAAGGGGTTGATCAAGCTCAACACGAACGAGAATCCCTATCCGCCATCGCCCAAAGTGTTACAGGCGGTAAAAATGGTGGTGGACGGACGGCTGCGTCTGTATCCGAATCCAACCGCTCAACCACTGCGCGAAAAGCTGGCGAAGTTTCATGGGTGCAAACCGGGGAACGTCGTTGTCGGCAACGGCTCGGATGAATTGTTGGCGCTGGCGACGCGGGCGTTTGTGGAACCGTCTGTAGCCGCCGACGTGAGGAGGCGGACGAGCAAAGCCACCCACGAATCCGCCTCCTCACGTCGGCGGCTACGGACGGTTCAGTATTTCACGCCCAGCTACTCGCTTTATCCGGTGCTGGCGGAAATTCACGGCGCGCTTGGAAATCCTGTCCCGCTCAAGCCGGATTTCTCCATGCCAACGGTCAAAGAGCTGCGCCGCGACGGTCGTTGGGATTTTGGCGCGGCGCTCACGTTCATCACCAGCCCGAACGCGCCGAGCGGTCGCGGTTACTCGACGGCGGAACTCGAGGCGCTTTGCCGGGCGCAACGCGGCGTCATGATTCTGGACGAAGCCTACGTGGATTTCGCGGAGGAGAACGCGCTGAAGCTGGCGTTGAAATATCCGCACGTCATCGTCTCGCGGACGTTCTCGAAGGCATACTCGCTTTGTTTCCAGCGAGTCGGCTACTTTGTCGGTCACCCCGAGCTCATCTCTGCGCTCGACAAAGTCCGCGACAGTTACAACGTCAACGGCCTCGGTCAGGTTGCCGCGCTGGCGACGCTCGATGACATCGCTTACTACCGGAAAAACTTCCAACGCATCATTGCGACACGCGAGCAAGTGGCGCGCGAGCTGACGGTGCTGGGTTTTCGCGTGCTTCCGAGCCGGACCAATTTTCTTTTCGTTCGCCCGCCGGCCTTCCCGGCCAACGGCTGGCTCCAGAAACTGCGCGAGCGAAAGATTCTTGTGCGTTGGTTCAATTGTCCTGAGACGAAGGATTTTCTGCGCATCACCATCAACAAGGATGCCGAAGTGGAGGCGTTGGTGAAGGCCGTTCGCGCGATTCTCCGGTAGCCGTCGAGGTGAGAAGGCCGACGGCCAACTCGTTACCTCGGTGGCTACAGGGGGGCGGAACGTTTTCCTTTTCTCATTTCGCGTTCTTCGTTAAACAATCTGCGTGTATCTGGAATATTACGGCCTGAAGGAACCGCCGTTCGAGATGACGCCCAATCCGCGGTTTCTTTTTTTCAGCGCGAAACATCGCGAGGCCTTCAACCATCTGCTCTACGGCATTCGCGAGCGGAAGGGCTTCGTGCAGTTGACCGGCGAGGTTGGCGCGGGCAAAACGACAGTCTGCCGGGCGATGCTCGAAGCGCTCGGGGATTCGTGGGCCAGCGCGCTCATCTTCAATCCGCCGCCTGACCCGGAGCTGCTGGTGAAAGCCGTCGCCATCGAATTTGGCCTCGCAGCGGCGGGACTCGGCGTGCTGGAGACGCGCGCGATGTTGAACGAGTTTCTCATCGAACAAGCCGCGGCGGGCCGCGACGCGGTGTTGATCATCGACGAGGCGCAAAATCTGACCAACCACCAGCTTGAGCACATCCGGCTATTGTCGAATCTTGAAACCGAAGACCGCAAGCTGTTGCAGATCGTCCTGATGGGGCAGCCCGAATTGCGCTCGCGTTTGGACGATCCCATTCTCCGCCAATTGCGACAGCGGATCACCGTGCGCTTTCACCTCGCGCCGCTGACGCGGGCCGAACTGTGGCCGTACATCGAGCATCGCCTGGTGGTGTCCGGCGCGACCGGCACGTTTTATTTTACTGCCGGCGCCTTGTGGCGAATTTACAATTACAGCCGCGGCATTCCGCGTCTGATCAATGCCGTCTGTGACAAATGTCTCCTCGCCGGCTACGTCGAGCAGCGCGATGGCATCGATTATCGCATGGTCGGTCGTGCCGTGCGCGAGCTGGAAGGCCGGATTAACGTATGAGCCTGATTAACGACGCTTTGAAACGCGCCAGGCAGGGCCAACAACAAAATCCATTCGGCGGCCAGCCAACCGTGCCGTTGCAGCCGGTGGATTACGCGGCGCGGCCGAATTATTCTTTGCGCTTTGCGCTGGCGGTTCTATTGGTTGCGGCCCTGGCGTTGTCAGGATGGTTTTTCTGGAAATGGTGGCGCAGCAGCGGGGAATCTCATCGAACGGCCGGAGTCATTGATGAATCAACCACTGCGTCAACGGAAAAATCAAAAACGTCCGCGAAACCGGTCCAACGGAAGCAACCCATCAAAGTCAGCACGAACATCGTCGTGCGAACGAATTCAGTCGCGCCTCCACAATCGGAAGCGCTGGCGCAAGCGGTGTCAATCAACGCGCCGAGCTCGGCGCCGCAGACGAATGCCGCGGCCCTTGCGCCACCGCCGAACGTTGCCGCTCCCGCGCCGCCGTCTCCCTTTGCCGATTTGAAGTTGCAGAGCATCATCTTTAGCGAGACCAAACCGCTCGCCGGCATCAACGGCGAGTTGCTGTACGTCGGCGACGAAATTCGTGGAGCGCGCGTGACGAAGATTGAACGCCAGTCAGTCACGGTCGAACGGAACGGAGAGACGAATGTGCTGCGGTTGCCGCGATTGTGAGTGTCAGAATTTCACCGCCACTCATGAACCCTTTTGCCTCGCGTCCGGCGTTCTCCTTGGCTCCACGCATTCCCACTTGACTCGCTGCCGCCGATATCTGCGCGACACTAACCCACCTGGAAGCGGCGGCTCTTCCCATGAATTCGATTTTCAAGAAACTTGAAGCCTCACCCCTGCTGGCGCGTGTCGTGCCGTTCGCCATTTTCGTTGCGTTGACGTTTTGCCAGGGAAAGTTCGGTGAAGCATCGCGCTACTGGTTTTATTTCGCGAAGACAATCGTGGGAGCGTGGTTGATCTGGTTCATGCGGCCGCTCGTCGCAGAGATGCAGTGGCAGTTCAGTTGGGAATCTGTTGTTGTGGGCGTAGCGGTGTTCGTCATCTGGGTTGGGGTGGACGATCTTTATCCGAAGTTTGGCAAAAGCGGCGGCGAATGGAACCCGAACAAGACCTACGGGCAAAGCTCGGCCTGGGCCTGGATGTTCATCGTCGTTCGCACCCTCGGCTCCTCGATTGTGGTTCCGCCGCTCGAAGAAGTGTTTTATCGTTCATGGCTGTACCGATACATCGCGAAGCCGGACTTCCAATCCGTGCCGCTGGGGTGGTTCAGTTGGACGCCATTTCTCGTTACGTCTGCTCTCTTCGGCTTCGCGCATTATGAATGGCTCGCCGGGATGCTCTGCGCCTTGGCCTATCAAGGCCTGGTCTGTTGGAAAAAGCGTTTGGGCGACGCGATCAGCGCTCACGCCATGACCAATCTGCTGCTCGCGTTGTGGGTCGTCTGGCAAGGAGCGTGGAAATTCTGGTGAGCGTGCCCTGCGTCATTTTTGAAGACGAGTATCTGCTGGCGGTCAACAAACCGGCCGGCCTGAACACGCACGCGCCACGCCCGTATGCGGGCGAGGGGATTTACGACTGGCTGCGACACCATGAGCCGCACTGGGCGCAGTTGGCCATCATTCACCGGCTCGACAAGGAGACGTCAGGCGTCATTGTTTTCTCCAAAACTGAACTGGCCAACCGTGCGCTGACCGAACAGTTCACCGGAGGCAGCGTCCGGAAAAAATATCTCCTGCTGACGGACCGGCCGGTGCGACGAAAGGAACTGGCGGTAAAATCCGCGTTGGTTCGCGCCGGTGAAAAATATGTGGCGCGGCCGACCCACGCGGGAGGCGAACAGGCGGAGACATGTTTTCACGTGGTGCGTTCATCGTCCGACGGGACATTGGTCGAAGCCGAACCCCTGACCGGCAAGACGCATCAAATCCGCGTTCATGCCGCGGCGAGCGGTTTTCCCATCCTCGGCGACACGCTTTACGGGGGCGCACCCGCAGCGCGCGTCCATCTGCACGCGCAGGAGCTGACTTTGAGACATCCGGCGACAGGCGGGGAAATGACGTTGACCGCGCCGGTGGATTTTTCCGCCGACACTCGTCTCACTTTGCGGTCGGCCTTGATTGATTCGCGGGAGACAAACGCGCAT
>QHOP01000309.1 GCA_003219345.1 Verrucomicrobiota bacterium | reverse complement strand
TCACCCGCCCGCTCAGCATGGGGCAGGTCGCGGCTGGCGAGTTCGCTCAGCAGGGCGATCTGCGTCAGGCTCGAGCCGAGGTCATCATGCATTTCGTGTGCGATTCGAGTCCGCTCCTTTTCCAGTGCGTGTTGTTTTTCCAAGCGCTCGATTTTTCTGACGACACCCAGTCTGATCCAATGCAAACCGTAGCCGACCAGGACGACAAAGAGTCCGCACAGCGCGTAAAAAGGCCACGTTTGATAAAAATGTGGCGCCAGAAGGAACGTGAAGGAAGCGCCCTGATTGTTCCAGACGCCGTGATTGTTGCAGGCGATGACGCGGAATGTGTAATTGCCCGGACGGAGGTTGGTGTAATAGGCCACGCGCCGCTTGCCCGCTTCGACCCAATTCCTGTCACAGCCGTCGAGACAGTACCTGAACCGGACTTTTTCCGGCGCCACCAGGCTGTTGGCGGTGTAATGGATTTCAAAGACACCGCCGCGTCCGGGGTCCAATATGGCGCGGTGGTTCGGGTTCAAAGACAATCTGTCCATAAGAATCTCCTCGATGACGAGAGGCGGCGGCAGGTCGTTGAGCGTGATTCTGTCCGGATCGATCATCACCACGCCGTCCGTGGTGGGGAACCAAAGGCGGCCATCAAGCGTTTTGCAGGCGTCGGGTTGATTTTCACCGTTGGTCTCGCTGCTCAACATGCCGTCAGAGATGCCGTAGGACACATATTCGACTGTCTGCGCAACCCCATCGGCCACCGCATTCAACTGCGCTTTGGAAACCCGGTAAATGCCCCGGTTGCAACTTATCCAGAGATTGCCCTGACGATCTTCCAGAATGTCGTTTGCGACGTTGTCAAACAGACCTTGATCCGTCTTGAACCAGTTCACACGGCCGTCTTTCAGCCGGTTCAATCCATTTTCTGTTCCGATCCAAAGCACTCCCTCCTTGTCTTCGTAGATGCACCACGCGTAATTATCCGACAATCCCTCGCGCAAGGTTAACGCAGTGAACCGGCCATCACGAAATCGGTCTATGCCTCCGCCGTAGGTTCCAATCCAGAGCGTGCCGGTGTGATCCTCGTGAATGGCCCGAACATCATCGACGGAAAGACCGTTTTTGGTGGTGTAGGTCGTAAAGACCCCATTCTTAAAACGGTTGAGTCCGCCCAGGGTGCCAACCCAGATCGAACCTTCCTGGTCTTCGTAGAGAGCGTTGATCTGGTCATTTGCCAAGCCGTCCGCCTGCGTATAGACAGTCGCCTTCCCGTCAGTGAAGCGTCTCAGCCCGGCGTTCGCCGTGCCCACCCAGAGATCGCCGGCCCTGTCTTCAAAGACGGATTTTACCTTCGGATCGCGCAGCTCCTTTTCCAGAGAGTAGTTAACAATCTTGCCGTTCCTGAACAGACTGAAACCGCCGGCCGTGCCGATCCATAAACCGCCGCGGCGGCATTCGCAAAGGCTCCAGGTATCGTAGTGGCCCAAACCCTCCTGGGTTGAATAAGCCTGTATGCGCCGAGGCTGCACTCGCTTCAGCCCGCCGAAAACGGTGCCCACCCAAAGGTTCCCTTCACGGTCCTCGCGCACGCACAATACCACGTCATCGGACAGCGCTTCCTTCCGGCCAAAAGGAGTGAATTTGCCATTCCGGAAACGGAGCAATTCTCCTTTGCCGGAAACGATCCAGATGTTCCCATCGTGGTCTTCCGCGATAAAATCCACACGATTCTCCGGGAGCCCATCTGCGGTCGTGAAGCCGGTCCAGTCGCCCTCCTTCCGGCGCTGTATTCCGGCAGCTTCGGTGCCAATCCAAAGATTGCCCGCGCGATCCTTGAGGATGCATTGCACCCGCTTGTTCGGCAGGTCGTTGGAGAACCACGCATCGGCCTCGCTGTCTTCCAGAACTGAAATGACCAGGTTGCTCCGCAAACCGTCATTGGTTGAATAGTGTGTGAACATTCCGTTCTGCAGGCGCCTCAAACCGTCCGCGGTGGCGATCCAAATCCCGCCTTGTTTGGCGGCACAAATGGAATACACTCGATCCTCGAGCTTTCCCGCGCCAATCCGGTGGGTCGCAAACGCTCCGTCTGTGTAGCGGGCCACCCCTTGTGGCGTTGCAAACCACAACACGCCGTTCTTCTCCTCCGCGATGGAAATGCAGTTGTCGTAGGTCAATCCTGTCATGTTGACCCGGTCAAAGACGCGGAAGGTCACGCCATCGAAGCGCACGATTCCAAATCGGGTTCCGAACCATAGATAGCCGTCGCGCGTCTGGGTGATTGCCTTGACTGTGTTTTGGGGCAATCCCTGCGTTGCCCGCCACGTGTCAAAACGATATTGGGTATTCAAATCCTCGGCCGCTAATGCCGGTCGGGACGCCAACGGGAAAGCTAATACAGCCAGGGCCGCAAGCGTGCGCTGCGAGAGGGAAACCAACGGGGGCAGGAAGGTTCGGTTATTCACGACGTTTCTGACGAAGGGTCGCTTCGCGAAAAACGACTTTGGCCAGAGGTGACTCAAATTTCTTCCCGGACTGTGATTCGCGAAACCGAGCGGACGGTCGCCGCTCTCCGGCGAAAACATGCGGAATTTCCAGCAGATTACTCCATCCCCGCGTATTCCTCGTCCGTTTCGAGGCCGAGGCCCATCAGTACGTAATCGTGCGAGATGGCCTTCATGTCTCTGACATAGTCCGGCAGCCGGACCAGCGGCGCGAATCCGAGCAAGCCAAACATCTTCATCGCCGTTTCCTGTCCGCCAATGAACTCGGCTTCAAGCTTTTCCAGGCCGATGTTGCGGGCGAGATCGATGATCTCCGCCACCAGCGCTTTGGCCAATCCGCGACCGCGGTATTGCGGATGCACCAGCACGCTGACCCGTCCGATGTGTCGCTTCCAGCCGCCCAATTGCTGGTGCAGCGTGGCGTCGCCGATGATCTTGTTCCCTGCGAGCGCCAGCAGCGGAAGGTTGCGGCCCAGGTCAATATTCTGGCACCAGTCCCGAATGACTTCCGGTTCTGTGACGCGATGCTTGATAAACATTCGCTCCTGTTCCGGCACGGCTAGAAAAAAGTCATGAAAGGCCTTCTCATCGGACGGTTTGAGCGGGCGCAGCACGGATTCGAAAGCATCCTTCAATGAGATTTCCTTCGGATATTCCTCGAGAATCGAATCCAGCATAGTTGCTCCGGGTTCAGGGCTGCCGGGACTTTGCGCCTATATCCGGCGACGCGCCACCAGGCTCAACGCGGCTTGGCCTGAGACAGGTCGCCGGCAATGCCCAAGGCGTCTGTCAGTGCGCTGTCGTCAACCGACGATGGATCCAGGCTCCAAATGGAGGCCAGCAGCAGGATTTTTTCCGTATTGGCGCGGCTCCGCTCGATTTGGGCGAAGTGATTCCGCGTGTCGCCTTCATAGTAATCGTAGCATCTGAGGCTGAGTTTTCGTTCTGCCCAGGTCTTGCGGCCCTGGTTCCACAACGTTTCACCCGCCCACGCGTAGCCGCGGATGGCGCGGCCGCACTCGAACCGCGCCCAGGCATGGTGCCCAACCGCTCGATTCACACTGAAAAACTGCACTTCACCCAGCTCCCGACTCAGCCGCTGCAAGAATCGGAAACAGGCGTCTACGTCCTCGCCTGGCTCAGGCAAAAGAGAGCCGACCACCAGGATCCAGCCACGGACCGGCGGGGAAATGAACAGTTTCTGCCCGCTGCCCTGCGCCATCCCTTCGGTCCACGAGCAGGGAGTGGGATTGTGCAACCCAAGCGCGGTCTGCACCGCCTGCGGGTTGGCGCTCTTGATGGCCACCCAGCGGTTGGGACACTGAAAAATCGAGGACTGAAAAAAACGCTCGCTGTGAAACTCTGCCTGCGTTTGCTGGCCTGCGCTCGTGAACAACTTTCCTCCGCGCGTCCTGAGATACCGCCGGATAACCATGATCAGCAACGCTCCGATCATTAGCACCGTTCCCAGAAGCAGCAACAATGGCAATATGATCGTCGCATGGTCCTGAGACGCAGCCGACGCGCCGCGGCCGTCCATGGCGAAAATTGCCGTGAACTTCGAAACGTTCATGCTGACGACAATTTACACTTCTGAACTGTATCTTCAATGCAAAATTCTGCTGCGCGCGCAAAAAATGTCGTTAGTAGCTTCGACGCGGACGCAGCGGATGTAAACGGCGTCAATCAACGGAATGCGCTCCGGGGTTCACCGGCTCCCTTTTCGAGGCCAGGAGGATTTTACGGGCTTGCTTGCGAGCGGCGGAGAACGTTTTATTCTCCCAACAACTCATTGGAACGCGATGGAACGAAAGTCTTTTTTCGCCTTGGGCGCATCGTTAGTGGTCCTGTTGGCTGGCTGTGACACACCGCGGAAGCCCGCGCTGCGCGCCTCCGATTACCGGGGCACTATCCGCCTCGCCTGCGTCGGCGACAGCATCACTTACGGCGTGGGCGTCGAGAACCGCCAAAGCAATTGTTATCCCGTCGTGCTGGGCAAACTGCTCGGTTCCCGCTTCGAGGTCAGAAACTTCGGCGTGAGCGGAGCGACGTTGCTCAAACAGGGGGACAAACCGTACTGGAACGAAGGCGCTTTCTTTGAAGTGAACGAATTTGCGCCGCACGCCATTGTCCTCGCGCTCGGCACGAACGACTCCAAACCGCAGAACTGGAAATATGGCGATGAATTCGCCGGCGACTTGGGCGCGATGCTGGACCATTTCGCCGCGCTGCCCTCACATCCGAAGATTTGGGTCTGCCTCCCGCCGCCAGTTTACCAAACCAAATGGGGCATCAACGAAGCGACTGTGAGCGGTCAAATCATTCCCCTCCTGAAACAGGTCGCTCGGGTAAAGAAAGTGCCGACGATAGACCTCCACCAGGCGCTGGGCGACCGGCCCCAATACTTTCCCGATCAAATCCATCCCAACGCCGCCGGCGCCGGCATGATGGCGATGACCGTGTTCACGGCTTTGAAGGGACGATGAAGCTGGCCCTTAAACTCTGTATGAAACCTTCCTTCCGCCTCACCGGCTCACCGGCTCGCCTGCTCACCGGCTTCGCATTGTTCGCTGCCCTCTGGCTGCCCGCGCACGCCGCCGCGCCAGAACCGTTTGAATTGCACGACGCCGACCGCGTGCTGTTCATCGGTGACACGTTCTTCGAGCGGGAAGTGGATTACGGTCACATCGAGACGCGGCTAACCGCGGCGTTCTCCGAGCGCAACATCACTTTTCGCAACCTTGCCTGGGCGGCTGACACGCCGATAGGCCGGTCGCGCGCGAGTTTTGACTGGAACAAGCCGGAAGAAGAATGGCTCAAGCGCGTGAAAGAGCAGGTCGCGCTAGTGAAGCCGACCGTCGCGTTCCTCAGCTATGGCATGACGGCATCGCTCGAACAAAGCAGCGCAGGCGTGCCGCCTGCCCAGCAAACAGCCGATCTGGAAAAGTTCAAAGCGGACATGAACAAGCTCATGGACGCCATCGAAGAAGTCAGCGGGTCCTCGCCGGACGGGCCGAAAAAGGTGCGGTTTGTACTGCTGGGGCCTGTCCACCCTGTTCCCCACGCTCTTCGCACGCCAGAGGTCCAGCAAATCGTGAAGAATGCGTCCGATTACGAGCGGGTGCTGCTGCAGTTAGCAGGAGAAAAAGGCATCTCGTTCGTATCTGTCGTGAACGCTACCTCATCGAGGGGCAATGATTGGACGGACGACTCGATCCATTTGAATAATCAAGGTTACCGCGCTGCGGCCGATGTGATAGTAAAGACGCTCGCTGGAAAGATCGTCAAAACGAGGCGACCGGATGCCGATTTCCCGAGGAGCAAGTCCGAGAAGAATGCCTATGAGACGCTGCGCTACGCCATTCGTAAAAAGAACGAGCTCTTCTTCCATCGTTGGCGTCCGGAGAACTGGACTTATCTCTTCGGGTTTCGCAAACAGGAACAAGGCCAGAACGCCGTCGAGATTCCGAAGTTCGACCCGCTCATCGCGGAATGGGAGGCCCGTATTGCCAGGCTGCGTGACCTGAAACACCAGGACCCCGCCACAGTGAAGGAAGTGTCCGAACTGACAACGTTGAACGTTCAACGTTCAACGTTCAATGTTCAACGTTCTCCGGTCCGCCCGCAGCCAATCCCCACCTTCGAAATCGCCGATGGCTTCGAGGTCAATCTCTGGGCCGAAGACCCCCAGTTGCACAAACCGATTGAAATCAACTGGGACGCCCAGGGCCGACTCTGGGTCGCCAGCTCCGAAGTCTACCCGCAAATCAGACCTGGCCAGCCCGCCACCGATTCCATCATCGTGCTCGAAGACACCAACGGCGACGGCAAGGCGGACAAATCCACCGTGTTCGCCGGCGATTTGCTCATTCCCACCGGTGTTTTGCCGGACAGCAACGGCGGATGTTACGTTGCTGCCAGCCATCAGTTGCTTCATTTCAAGGACACGAACGGCGACGGCAAGGCGGACGAGAAGCGCATTGTGCTGTCCAGTTTCGGCACCGAGGACACCCACCACAATCTGCACACGTTGCGCTGGGGTTACGACGGGCACATTTACATGAACCAGTCCATCTACACCCACACGCACATCGAGACGCCGCACGGCATTGTGCGGTTGAACAGCGGCGGCATCTGGCGCTTCGATCCGTACACGGATCAGCTCGAAGTGTTCACGCGCGGCGGCTGCAATCCCTGGGGCCACGCCTCGGACTATTACGGCAACTCGTTCTTCACCGACGGCGCGGGCTTTCAAGGGGTCTCCTACTGCGTGCCGGGCGCGATGTATTTCACCTACGCCGGCGCGCGCCGCGAGTTGCAGAGCATCAGCCCCGGCAACTATCCCAAGTTCGCCAGCCTCGAAGTCGTCCGCTCGCCGCAGTTCCCCGACGATTGGCAGGGCGACTTCATCACGTGCGATTTCCGCGCGCATCGCGTCGTGCATTTCAAATACAGCGAGGCCGGCGCCGGCTTTCAAACGAAGGAAATGCCCGACCTGCTGCGCTCCACCAACGTCACCTTCCGACCCATCGACGTGAAGTTCGGACCGGACGGCGCGCTTTACATCGCCGACTGGTCGAATCCGATTATTCAGCACGGCGAGGTGGATTTTCGCGACCCGCGCCGCGACAAGGAACATGGCCGCATCTGGCGCGTGGTCGCCAAATCCGAAAACCGACATCCGAAATCTGAACTCGCGAAGAAACAAGACCTCACGAAGCTTAGCACCAAAGAACTGCTTGACCGAACACTGTCGAAGAATGCTTGGGAGCGGGAACACGCGCGAAATGTGTTAGCTCGAAGGGCGGCCACATCGCCGAAAGACCTTAAATCGGTCCAAGCCGCATCCAAGCGGTGGTCCACTGCGCATGCGGATCAGCAGGCCAAACTCGAGGTACTCTGGCTCGCCGAAGCAACGCGATCTGGAAACGAAGCCACGACATTACTTCGAATCCTGCTCAGCTCTTCCCGGCCTGAGTATCGGACCGCTGCTGTTCGCGTCTTGTCAAATTGGGGATCTGAATCGGACAATACGCTGGAACTCCTGCAGCCAATGATTAACGATGATCACCCCCGCGTCCGCCTCGAAGCGTTGCGCGCGCTCGCGAAGATTCCTTCAGCGAAATCTGCCGAACTCGCCCTGAGCGTCCTCGACAAACCGATGGACCCGTTCCTCGAGTACGCCCTGTGGCTCACCCTCAACGACCTCGCCGACCCGTGGATCGCCGCCATCAAGTCCGGCAAGTGGAAAGTCGAGGGCCGCGAGAAACAATTGGAGTTCGGCCTGAAAGCGATCGAGCCGGAAAAGGCCAGCCAGGTGCTCGGCGTGTTGCTGGGCGACAAACCGCTCCCGTCGGACGGCCGAGGGCCGTGGATCGAACTCATCGGCCGCGCGGGCTCGCCGAGGGAATTGCAGCGCCTGTTTGACCAGGTGCTGCGACGCGGGTTCAACAAACCGACCGCCACTCGCGCGCTGGCCGCCCTGAACGAAGCGGCCCGTCTGCGCAGCGTCAGACCGCTGTCCGGTCTCGAAAACATCGGCATGATATTCCAGGCCCCTGACCCGCTTCGCAAAGAAGCGATCCGGCTTGCCGGGGCCTGGAAGTCCGCAGGGGCGCGGATGCCGGAGTTGGTTTCCATCGCCGAGGCGCAAGCAACACCGTCAGGAACGATGCAGGTCGTGTTTGAAACATTACGCGAAATCGGCGGGCCAGACGCCATCAATGCTTTGCTGCTGCTGTGCAGCGCGGACAAGCCGCTGGAGATGCGCCAAAAAGCCGCGCTGGCGCTGGCCGCTCTCGATTTGAACAAAGCCGCGCCGCTCGCGGTCGCCGTTCTCGTCGCGACGCCAAATGAAAACGACGCGCTGGAACTCTGGCGCGCGTTGCTCAACTTCAAAGGGG
>QHOP01000308.1 GCA_003219345.1 Verrucomicrobiota bacterium | reverse complement strand
CGACCATTTCTCGCCTGCGGTCGCGATTCTTTTGAATTCGCCGTAACGCGCTCCGTAGCGCCAGCCTTGCGGCAACTGCCGGTAAACCGTGCCCAGCGCGGATTGTGCCCAGCTCGGCAGCGCGTTATAGGAATCGAGCAGCGGATAGAGTTGGTCTTCCAGGCTCATGGCGTTTGCTTGTCCAGATAGACACGGCACCACAGCTCAAAGCTCAACAAAATGTAGATGAGATAATTGTAATCGTGACGGCCGGAGGCGTTTTCCTGAATCAACCGGCTGACGTAATGCGGCTCAAAAAAGCCGCGGCGTTTGAGGTTCGATTCGCAGAGAAGGTCGTCAATCATTTCCTTCAAATCAGAAACGATCCAGGTGCGAATGGGAGCGCCGAAGCCGGCCTTTTTCCGGTTCAGGATGTGAGCGGGCAGAAGGCCACGAAGCGCCTGTTTCATCAAATATTTTCGGGTCGTGCCGCGCATTTTCAGTTCCGGTGGAACACCGGACATAAAGTCCACCACCTCGTTGTCGATGTAAGGCACGCGCACCTCGACGCCAAAAGCCATGCTGGTTTTGTCGGTGTACGCGAGGTTGAGTGAAGGGAGGAACGTTCCCATGTCGAGGTGCAGCATGCGGTCGATGTAATGCCAGCGGCTCGATTTTTTCAGGAATTCCCAGTGCGTTCGCTCCGGCAGTCCGGCGCTGATCGAACCGGCGTAACGCTCGCCCAGCAGTCCGTGAAGGTTCTCGCCATAGGCGTAGGACAGAAAGCCGATCAAGCGGTCTTCAAATTCCAGCGATGCGCTGTTGTTGAATTTTCGCAAACGCCGAAACGTGGCGGTCAGCGGTCCGCCTTTGGCGGCCGGGAGTTTGTTCAGCAATTTTTCAAGCGAAGCGCGGATGGCTTTCGGCAAACGGTCGTAATAGCGGGAGAGGTGAATGGCCAGATGCCACGGGTAGCCGCAAAAAACTTCATCGCCGCCCTGGCCGCTCAGAAGCACTTTGGTGTCCTGTTGGCGCGCCGCCTGGCAAATCAAATAACTGGTGATGGCGGCCGGATCGGCGATTGGGTCCTCGAGGTGCCAAATCACGCTCGGCAGCAAATCCACGATCTTCGGTTCCAGGATGATCTCCTGGTGGTCGGTTTTGAAGCGTCGAGCCAGTTCTCGCGCATACCGAATGTCATCCGGTTGGCCTTCAAAACGCTGGTCTTCCCGGCGGAAACCGATGGTGAAGGTTTTGAGCGGTACCGGATTGAAACTATTTGCCATCGCCAGCAGACCGCCGGAATCAACCCCGCCGCTCAAAAATAAACCGACTGGCACGTCGCTGATCATCTGGCGCCGGACGGTTTCGAAGAGCAGCTCGCGCAACCGACGCGCCAGGGCCCTTTCGTCCACCGGAGGATGGGTGTCTGGAAAAACCAATTCGTAGAAGCGCGATGAGGAAGTTTTATCGACGCCGAACGTCATCACGTGTCCGGGCGGGACCTTGCGCACCTGTTTGAACAGAGTCAGCGGTTCCGGGCAATAACGGAATTTGAGATAGGCGAGCAAGGCTTCCCTATCCACTTCCCGGTCGAGGTTGGGATCGCAGAGCAGAGACTTGATCTCGGAGGCGAACAGCAGTCGATGGTTATGCTTCCAGTAATAGATCGGCTTAACGCCATAGCGGTCGCGGACCAAATGCAGCATCCGTCGCCTGGAGTCCCACAGCGCGAACGCAAAAATTCCGTTGAGTTTTTTGACGAAATCGATCCCCCATTCCTCGTAGCCGTGCAGCAGGACCTCGGTGTCTGTCCGCGATCGAAATTGATGGCCCGTCGCCAGTAGATTTTTGCGGAGCTCCGGAAAGTTGTAAATCTCGCCATTGAAGACAACCCAGATGGTCTCATCCTCGTTCGTCATTGGCTGATGGCCTGCGGGACTGAGGTCGATGATGCTCAGTCGGCGGTGCCCCAGCGAGACCGCCTGATCGGGCAGGGTGCAAACTTTGATACCGCAGTCGTCGGGGCCGCGATGAGAAACTGTTTCCGTCATCCGACGGATCAGTTCTTCGTTGGCCTCACCCCAGATTCCTGCAATTCCACACATGCCATGTTCAGATGCGGAGCCAAAGGCATTTCCCGGCGTTCATTTCGTTGCGAAGATAAAGAGATACCAGCCGATCCTGGCGGCGAGAAATCTCTCAACGCTGAAAGGAAGCCATTGGCCCAAAGGATACCTGTTCAAGGGGAAGTGGGCCACCTTCATCTGCACATCATGGAAACGTGAGAATAATCGTCGCGCATCGGCCTTGCTGAAAGCGAAAGCAACGGGGCATTCCGGGCCGTCCGTGCAATGGTGGACAAAATTCGCCGCTTTCAAATAGCTCCAGCCTTCCCGCAGAAAATTGTAATAGTGGATTTCCCAGATTCTACGGTCGGTGTTGCCGCGCAATCCAGGCGGCGATTGGGAAAGAACAGTTTCACGGTCACATCGCCAGCGGCCCAAGCGGGAGAGGATTTTTGATAAAACGCGCAGGCGCATGTAACTCATGATCCTGGCGCAGTAATTGAAACTATGTTTGTGATAGAGCATGACGGTTGCCCGGCCACCAGGTTTTAGAACCCGATAGACTTCGTCGATTGCAGTCCGCGGATGGGGCGTGTGGTGCAACACGCCGTGGGAATAGACAATGTCAAAGCTCTCATCAGGAAAGCTGAGATGCTCGGCATTTTCCTTCTGAAAAACCCCCGATAAGCCGAGGAGATCAAAATGCTTTCGGCTCGCTTCCAGTGCAGCTTCAGTTAAATCAACTCCAGTGTAAATGGCGCCGTTGAGCGCGAACATTACCCCGTCCGCGCCGTTGCCCGTGCCAATCTCCAGCACTTTCTTTCCTTTCGCTTCAGCAAAGGGAACGAGCAACGGGATGTGCCATTCGGTGCGATAACGGTGATCACGGTATTTTTCGAAGAAATCCCGCTCGTCGTCATATTGAGGGACGAAATGAGTGCCGCAGGCTTCCGTATTCCAGAAGGTGTAAACGCTTTTTAATTCAGATTCTTTTGCCATTCGGCAAAACCCTCCGCGTCTTGCGCCGGCACATGATCACCTGGTCCCATAAATAAACAGGTACCATCCGACTTTTGGGGCGAGGATTTTTTCCAGCGCAAACGGGAACCACCGGCAGTACCTCCGGAGGGGGAAATGCGCCACCTTCATTTCGATGTCATGGAATCTGGAGAAAAACCTTCGGGCTTCGGACCTGGTGTAGGCAAAAGCCAGCGGACACTCCGGGCCGTCGGTGCAATGGTGGACAAAGTTTGCGGGTCTCAGGTAACTCCAGCCTTGGCGGAGAAAATTGTGGTAATGAATTTCCCAGACTTTGCGGCTTTCGTTGCCGCGCAATCCCACCAGCGCCCTGGATTTGGCCGTTTCCCGGTCGGTTCGCCAATGGCCGACGCGCATGAGGATGCAGGCCAGCACCCGGAGCCGCATCACGGTCATGATGCGCACGTAGTAATTAAAACTGTGTTTGTGATACAGCATGACGATCACCCGACCGTTGGGTTTGAGGACACGATGAATTTCCTCAAGGGCGGCCTGCATGTTCGGGGTGCACATCAAGACGCCATGCGAGTAAACGATGTCAAAACTCGCGTCGGGAAAATCGAGTTGCTCGGCGTTGCCCTTGCGAAAGGTTCCGGGCAATCCCAATACTTCAAAATGATTGCACGTGGCTTCCAGTGCCGCGTCTGTGAGGTCAACCCCGGTGTAAACCGCCCCGTTCATCGCCCACATGGCCCCGTCGGCGCCGTTGCCGATACCGATTTCCAGCACCGTCTTCCCCCGGCCATCGGCGAACGGCACGAGCAGCGGAATGTGCCACTCGGTTCGGTAACGATACTCTCGGAATTTCGCGTAAAAGTCTTTCTTGTCGGCGTAGCTCCGGACGAAATGCGTGCCGCACGCCTCAGTGCTCCAGAAATCGCGAACGTTTTCGATTGTCGGTTTCGTGCTCGTGCTCATGTCCCCGCGAATATAACGATCAAAAGTGATCAAAGTCAGCGAGTTTTTTGAGGTCTGGTGGTCTGTCAGCCCGCCTGCAGGCCGGTTCGACTGTCTGGTTTCCGGACCTACACCATCTGGCAGGCAACCCCGGTCGATGGAATCGCGTTGAGTTGATCGCTCGAAAGGATTCGAAAAGATGCACCCGTCGGTGCCGCAGCACCACTGGGCCTGGGTGCATCCAGATGGAGACCGGGACGGGAATTGCGTTGCGATCGCAGCCTGAATCGCCCTCTTCGGGTTTTTCAGTAGCGACTAATTTTCTGACGCATTGGCCAGTTGCTTCAGTTCACCGGGAGCCCAGACGTCCCACTCTCGGAGCTCCCTGGCGAGTTCATCGGTCCGCAGCCGGGCCCCTTCCGGTGTCAGATGCAAGTTCGTATCGGCATAAAGGTCCCTGCTGGAAATGGCGCCGAGGGTAGGATCCTTCAACACCGGAAGAAATTCGGATATCTGGAGCAAAAAGTCGAGGTTGTCCTTCCGGAACCGGGCAAATTTCTCCTGCGGCACAAAGCCCCAGGGCAGCGCATAAGCGATGCGGACATGGTTTTGATCGGACCAGGAGCGCAGCGAAGCCAGGAGGGCGCGGGCATCAAGAGTCAGTCTGGGGCCGCGTGCCGGAGGGCCGTCCAGTGGCCATTGGACCAAGAGAGCTTTCCAGCGGCCACTCGGGCGAATGTCGGAAGTGTGGTAGCGGTACAGCGGACGTCCGGCTAGGATTTTGCCGATCAGTGTGAAGATGTGGAATGCGCCGGGCCGCAATGCCAGCAGGTCGGAAAGCCGGGAAGAAGAACCGGCCTGCTTCAGCAGGTCGGCGCGGCCTGTGGCAAAGCAAAACTGTATGCCAATCGCAGTGGGCTTGGTAGTGTCGGTCAACAAATGGGGTTCCAGCGCCACGATCAGGGTGTCTCCAAGACGGACTTCCTGCTGTGCGTAACGGGTAAGGACGCCAGCCCCCATCCCGGCTGCCAGACCCAGATTAACTGTCGGCAGACCGTATTGCTCCAGCATCCATTCGCCGTCTATTGCCACGCCGCAACTGGAACCTCCGAAGACGGCGAACTTGTGCGCGTATTGCCGATCGAGTTTTTGCGCCCATTGGTGTTTGACGCGGGCAGCGTAATTCAAGAAGGCAATTTCCGGATCCAGGTACAGCGTATACAAGGCGCCGAGGACCCAGGCGCCGAAAGCGGTCGCCAGCAGGCACACAGCGGTCCGGGGAATCCGCGTTTTAGAAGGCGAAGTAGATGAAGGCATTATTTTGTCCAGAGGCCAGAAGAACGGTCAGGGCCACCAGACTCACCGTCGCTGCCGGTCGACGCAGGTAGTAATAAGCTTCGTTCTTCAATCGTATGGAAAGCCATTCCAGCACGAGCACGGCACCGGTCAAGACCAGCAGGCCAGCAAGGGTGGCGGTATGGCCGGGACCGAACTGATTCAAGGCAGCCCGCAGAGACGCCGCGTGATAAGCCGTTGGGCTGAGGAGAACCTGTAATTTGCTCATCAACACCCCGGTGCGGGGCTCGTAGAAGGATACCCAGGCAAAAAATGTTGCCAGCATCGTGAGGGCCCAGCCGAGGAGTGAGGGTAGGGACAGCTTGGCCGCGGCGCGGTTGACGATCAGAAACGACGCGTGCATGGCTCCCCAGATCAGGAAATTCCACCCCGCCCCGTGCCAGAGGCCCGACACGATGAAGACCACCGCCACCGTGCCCGCCCAATATTTCGTGCGCGCCCCGCCCAGTGGGATATAGAGGTAATCGCGGAACCACTGGCTCAGGGTGATGTGCCAGCGCCGCCAAAACTCGACGATGCTGGTGGAGCAGTACGGGCTCAGGAAATTGAGCGTCAAACGGATGCCCAGACAACGGCCCAAGCCGACCGCGATCAGGCTGTATCCAGCGAAGTCGTAATAAATCCTCAAGCCGAACAAAAGGTTGGCCAGCCAGATCAAATACGGGTTGTTTCCGGCGGATACGTCCACATACTGCGCGATGTTGTCGGCGAGGCAGCGCTTGAAGAACAGCCCGAGGGCGATCCAGCGGGCCCCGTCGTCAATCCCCGCCGGCAGCCAGTGAAACCGGAACTGCTCCATCTGAGGCAAAAGATCCTGGCGCCGTTCAATCGGGCCGGCGACGATTTGCGGGAAGAAACCGGCGAAATTCATATAGTCCAGAAACCGGGGCAACCGTCTGTTCAGCGCGAGCGTGTCGATCACAAAGGCCACCTTCTGGAAGGTGTAGAAGGAAATGCCGACGGGTACGGCCAGATCACGAAAGGCCGGAATCTGCAGTCCGATCACGCGGTTAGCGATGAAGTCCGCATATTTGTAGTACACGAGCGGGCTCAACTGCAGGGCAATGAGAAGCACTAAGTAAATCGGCCCGCGGTTGCGATGGCGCTTGATGATCCAGGCCAGTCCGACATAGCTGGAGACGGCGACGACCAGGAAAATTGCAAACGTCACCCAGCTTACCGACAGGAGGAGGAACAATCCCAACCCAAGCAGCGCGGGTTTGTCCAACCGGCAGGGTTTCGATGGGAAAACCGCGTTGAAAAATGCGCGGGCCAGAACAATCAACCCCAGGGTCGATACGAGCAATTGCCAGAATCGGAGTTCAGCGAAGTTCATAAAGGCCTGATGAATCAGGCGCCGGGTTCATCGAGTTTCCTGAGGGTCCTTCAGTTGACGAAAACGGTTCTGATCAGTCATTAACGGCCCGATGCCACAATATTGTTT
>QHOP01000307.1 GCA_003219345.1 Verrucomicrobiota bacterium | reverse complement strand
CGGCGGGTGGCTGGCAAAAATCACGGGATGGAGCGGCGAACGACCTGGGTGGCGGCCACGCACACGTCGGCATGATGATTTACCAGGGCGACAACTGGCCGGCCGCGTATCGAGGCCGCCTTTTCACCCTGAATCTCCACGGCCGCCGCGCCAATCAGGAAATCCTCGAACGCCGCGGCAGCGGCTACGTCGGCAAACACGGGCCCGACTTCTTCATTGCCGGCGATCCCTGGTTTCGCGGCATGGAACTCAGTTACGGTCCGGACGGCGGCGTGTTCGTGCTCGATTGGAGCGACACCGGCGAATGTCACGAATACAGCGGCGTCCATCGCACCAGCGGGCGCATCTACAAGATCACTTATGAGGGAAAAGAGAGCGCAGCCGCCTCGGCTGCTGCAACCGGCGCCTCGCCGGTTGCTCCGCATGCAACAGGTGGTTTCGGCGGGGCGCCAAAACCAGCACGCGAGACGCGTGCGGTCCCCTTTGATTTAGCAAAACTGAGCGCAAGCGAGTTGGTGAAACTGCACACGCACGCGAATGAATGGTTTGCCCGCCAGGCGCGACTCGAACTCACCGCGCGTGCAGAATCGGGTCGTGGCCTCGACCACGCGGCGGCACAGTTACGCGAGCTGTTTGAGAAACGAGGCGACGTCGTGGTGAAGTTGCGCGCTCTCTGGACGCTCTACACCATCGGAGCGTTGGATGAAGCATTTCTCCGCGCACAACTTCGTCACTCGGACGAACACGTCCGCACCTGGGCGATTCGCTTTCTCACGGACAACTGGCCGCTCGACACCGTGATGAGCCAGAGGCCATTTGGAAAATCGGAAATCGGAAATCGGAAATCGGAAATGGAACAGAGCCTCGTGACCTCGGCTGCCACGTTGAAGGAACTGGTCCGCGTCGCGAAAACAGACGCCTCGGGTCTGGTCCGTCTCGCTCTGGCTTCGACGCTGCAGCGTCTGCCAGTATCGCAACGTGCTGACCTCGCTGCGGCGTTGCTCGCCCGCACGGAGGACGCGAACGACCACAACCTCCCGTTGCTCATCTGGTACGGATTGATTCCCGTCGCTGACGCTGATCCGGCTGCGCTCGCGAAACTCGCCACGAAGGCCGAACTGCCGATGACGCGAAAACTCATCGCCCGTCGGCTCGCCGAGGACATCGAGAAAAATCCCGCGCCGTTGAATCGATTGCTCCAACTCACCACGTCGAAGCCTGAGGCTTTCCAGTCGGACGTTCTTGACGGCATGGCGGATGGTCTCACCGGCTGGCGCAAAGCCGCGAAACCCGCCGCGTGGGATATGTTCGCGAAGAAGCTGGAGAATTCACCCAACGCTGGTCTCCGCGCCCAAGCCCGCGACCTGAGCTTGCTCTTCGGCGACGGCCGCGCGCTCGAGGCGGTGAAAAAAGTTGCACTCGATCAAGCCGCCGATCTCAGCGCCCGCAAAGCCGCGTTGCAATCCCTCATTGACAACCGCGCGCCCGACCTGCGGGGGCTGTGCGAGCAATTGTTGGGCGAGCAGTTCCTGAATTCGGTCGCCGCGCGCGGCCTGGCGAGTTTCGATGATCCTGCGGTCGGTGTGAAGCTCGTTAAGGCTTACCGGCAGTTCCATCCTTCCGAACGCGGGCAACTGCTCTCGGCGCTCGTCTCGCGCCCGAGCTTCGCTCAAGCGCTGCTCGACGCCGTCGCTGAAGGAAAAATTCCGCGCGCAGACATTTCCGCCTTTCACGCGAGACAGATTCGCAGCCTCGACGACACGAGGTTGAACAGGAAGCTCGCCGAAGTGTGGGGCGAACTCAGGGACTCGCCGACCGATAAGCAGCAATTGATCGCCAAATGGAAGGCCCGGCTCACGCCTGTTGCCTTGGCGAAAGCGGACAGGAATCAGGGCCGGTTGGCCTACAACACCGCGTGCGCATCGTGTCACACCCTCTACGGAGAAGGAGGAAAAGTTGGCCCCGACCTGACCGGCGGCGGCCGCAACAACCTTGATTATCTGCTGGAGAACATTGTGGACCCGAGCGCAGTAGTGACGGCCGATTTTCGCATGTCGATCCTGGATCTCAAAGACGGGCGCGTGCTCAACGGCCTAATCGCCGCCCAAACCGAGCGCACCCTCACGGTCAGGACGATGACCGAATCGCTCACGGTCGAGAGAGGCGAAATCGCCAATATTCGGGAATCAACGCTGTCATTGATGCCGGAGGGTTTGCTTGAGGGGATGGCGCCGGAGCAGGCGCGAGACCTCATCGCCTACCTGATGCACACCAGCCAGGTGCCGATACCGTCTCTCGGCAAATCCAGCTCGAATTGAACGAGACTCGTTTTTGCTGTCGAAGCAGGCTAATCTCACGAAAATGACTTGATACATCTCCAAGCTCATGAAAACACCCGCACTCTCCATCCGGTTCCGGGCACTGGGTTCGCTGGCGACAGCGCTGCTGACAGCCGTTTGTGGCAACGCCGCCACGCCGGACACTGTGCCCGCACGTTCCGTCAAAAACGTCAAACTCAGAGTCAGCCAAAACGGACGATATTTCGTCGATCAGGGCGGCAAGCCGTTCTTTTACCTCGGCGACACTTGCTGGCTGCTTTTCCAGCGGCCCAATCGCGAGGAACTGGACGAGTATCTGAGAGACCGCGCCGCCAAGGGCTTCACGGTCATCCAGGCCTACGTGCTGCGCGGACTTGGCAAGAAACACCCGGACGGCAATGCGTCGCTTCTCGACGCGACGCCGCTCATCGACCGCGACCCGACTCGGCCCAACGAGGAGTTTTTCCAGAACATGGACTACGTGGTCAACCGAGCGAACGAACTCGGCCTGGTGATGGGCCTTGTGACCGCCAAGTCCTGGCACGTCACTGACCATCCGGAAAAAGTATTCGATGAGAAGAACGCGTACGTCTTTGGGAAATTCCTGGGCGCGCGCTACAAGAACAACGCCGTCATGTGGTTTCCGGGAGGCGACTCCGCTCCGGGAAAATACGAGGCCGTTTGGGTGGCGATGGCGAAAGGGCTGAAGGACGGCAGCGGCGGCAGCCAACTCGTTTGCTACCACGGCCAGGGGAGCACGTCGTCTTCCACGTGGTTTCATAAGGCCGACTGGCTCGACTTCAATTCGATCCAATCCGGCCATCATTTCGGCTCGGACAGTTACGCGTTTGTCAGCAAGGATTATGCGTTGAAGCCCGCGAAGCCGACCGTGGACATGGAGCCGGCATACGAGAACCATCCCACGGGCGCCAACAAGCCGCGCATTGACGCTCACAAGGTGCGTTCCCAGGCCTACTCAGCCATGCTGGCCGGCGCGGCCGGGCACGGCTACGGCTCATTGGACTTATTTTGGTTCTACAAGGATGCCGACGGTCCGTTTCCGAAGGATGGCTTTCAACACTGGCGCAAGGCGATGGCCTACGAGGGCTCTCGGCAGGTGGGCCTGATGCGTCGATTATTCGAGCAGCGGCCGTGGCACAAGATGGTTCCCGACCAGTCCGCCATCGCATTGGAGCAGGGCGAAGGCACGCAGCGCCTCGTTGCGGCGCGGGCCGAAGACGGGAGTTTCGTCATCGCCTACACACCTCGCGGCCAGCCCGTCACCATTCAGATGAACAAGCTCAACGGCTCGCAAGTGAAAGCTCAATGGTACGATCCACGCGACGGAACTTGGAAAGCTATTGGTCAGTATCCCAACAAAGGCACCCAGGAGTTTGTGGCGCCCTCCCACGGCGAGCAAGACGACTGGGTTTTGGTGCTCGATGCCATGCCGTGAAAGCGAGATGCTGTGAAGCCTGGTTCCCTTGCTACCTATAGTAATTGCCAAAATAAATTTCCGAAATGAGATCGATGGTCGAAGGCGCACAAACTCCCCTCACCCTTCCCTCTCCCCTCATCCGATGAGGGGAGAGGGTGGCTTTAGCCGGGTGAGGGGAGTTCCTGCACACGACGATGATCGGAAATTACTTTTGGCAACCACTCTAGATGAATTGAATGCCAATCGCTTCAAAATCACCCGCGTGTTCTCCGGCACGTACCGCGAAGTATCGTGGTTTGGACGAATCGAGATGACTGACAGCGTTCGAGTGATCGTGGACATGCGTATAGGAGAACGCCATGCAATCAACGGGTTTAATTCTTTTGAGCTTCATAAACCCAATCCTCGGTGTCCGGTGAGAGGAGCTTGAAATTCGTCCCATTATCAACGGACGCGTCCAGCAGTGTTCGTTTCCCGGTCCTGGGATCAAATTGTGTGACGCGATAGGTCGTGTTGAGAGATTCACTGAGATACAGGCGCGTCGATTTCGTATTCTCTGTATAGACAATGTAGCTCTGTCCCGGGTCGGCCAAACAATAGCTGTGGCCCGGGCTGCCGTCGGCGGGGTTTGGAGCGCTGGAGACCACATCGTCGTGCGGCACGAGCTTCCACCATTGACGACGCGAGCCGTTCTCAACTTGTGTGAAGAAGGTGTGAAGCGTTTGCAGATCTTTAACCGCGGGGAGTGCTTCTGGATCGTCCGGACGGAATGGAGTGCCTCGACCGGCCCAGCCGCCGTAGTAGGTCCTCCAAAAGCCCGGGACGATGTACGTTCCAGCCATGGTCAGCACCCACGCGGCTTTGCGGAATGTCGGCTGGTCGTGCGAATGTCCTCGATTGACAACCATCGGATGCGCGGGAACTCCCCGGCGCAGATAATAGGCATATTCACCGTTGATCACGGGCCTGTTCCGGTTTCGGTTCATGCGCACCTCCTTCAATTCATCGTGCAGGGTTTGCCGGTTCTCGGGCGTCGCAAAGCGGCCCCGGCAATTCGCGTCATTCGGCGGAGTGCAGCCATCGCACCACGGATATCCGTAATCGCTGCCACTATGCTGGCAGTATTGCCCCAGTGTGTTCCAACCGCTGGAGGGTCCGTAAAAATTATTCGGGAGGGTCCCGTTATCGTCATGGATACCCCGGAGTCGCTGGTGGGGATCGTGGTTCTGAATTTCGGTTCCGAGCCGGTTAAACATGGCGATGCATTCGTTGCGTGGCATTGGCTTCGCCGCAGGCCCCCACTCCAGCGTGAGGAGAAAGAGAACGTTGAAAGCGCTGTAGCGGGCGACGACGTAGCGGGCATACCGCAGCCGCGCCGCCTCGTCGGGAAATGACAGCCAACACCGGTTGTCATATCTGAAAGCGGGATCGATGCTGGCGGCTGGCGTGAAGTACGGTTCCATCAGAATTAAACCCAACGTGATGCCCAACGAATTTGCCTGACGAAGGCGAGCGTCCACTTCATCGAAATATGCCGGGTTGATCGTTTCAGCGCGGTAATCGTGAAAGGCGGGTTGCTCGCGGCCCTTTGC
Source organism: Verrucomicrobiota bacterium (assembly GCA_003219345.1). Lineage (GTDB taxonomy): Bacteria > Verrucomicrobiota > Verrucomicrobiia > Limisphaerales > AV2 > AV2. The sequence continues at coordinate 598 of QHOP01000307.1, read as the reverse complement.
GTCGATCTGGGACGACCGCACCAGGCCGATGATTTCACTGTGAACATAGTTGTATCCCTGCGCCGCTCGAAGGGTGAAGTAGTTACTCACACTGCGCGCGTCCAGGCCTTGGGCTGAATCGTCGGCAAACGCCTCCCACTGGGTATCCCCGAAGAGCCAATACGGCGTGCCGTCTTGATGCTGGAAATGGTAAGGAAAGCCGGTCATCGCGGTGATCCTCCGTGATTGGTTGGCGAGACGCAATGGAACGATCCGTTCGCCCCGTTCAATCCTGGATCACTCGAGTTCACGGACCAGGTCCACGCGCCGATCACATCCGGCGAGAAACGCACTTTCCATGTCGCACCCCCATCCCAGAACAGCGGGATCGATCGCTTGCCGTTGTCGGGCTGAATAAAGGTCGCGCTCGCTGTCACCTGGACGTAGGCGTTGGTGTAGTTCCGCTGTTGGGTGAACGATTGTTCGAAGATCCCAAACTTCAGTATGTCCGGGGAGAGGGCTTTCCTGCCTGTGTTAACAGGGAGCTTGTTAGGCGGATTATCCACGATGTGGCTGATGTCAATTACATACATTTGCCGTCCCAGACCTTCATGGGAAG
>QHOP01000626.1:3320-5242 GCA_003219345.1 Verrucomicrobiota bacterium | reverse complement strand
TACGTTGATTTCGACTGGTCGCCGGAGGAATTGGCCGAGCGGCTCACAATGCTCGGCCTCGAAGTCGAAGGTATGCAAAAGCTCGCGGGCGAGTTCGAGGGCATCGTGGTCGCGCAGATTCTCACGCGCGACAACGTGCCCGGCTCGGACAAGTTGTCGGTTTGCAAAGTGAATGATGGCCAAGGCGAGCGCACGATCATTTGCGGCGCGCAGAACCACAAAGCCGGCGACAAGGTGCCGCTCATCCTTCCGAACTACGCGCTGCCGTTGAAGTCGGGCGAGAGAGAGCCGTTCGTCATCAAGGAACGCAGGGTCTTCGGCATCGTCAGCCAGGGGATGATGTGCTCGCCCAAAGAGCTGGGCCTGGCCGACGAAGCCGACGGTCTGCTCATCCTGCGCGAAGACGCGACGCCAGGTCAGCCATTCGCTGAGTACCTTGGCCGCACCGGCAGCGACGTCGTTTACGACCTCGAAGTCACACCGAACCGCCCCGACCTGAACAGCGTGATCGGCATCGCGCGCGAAATCGCGGCAGCGACGGGCAACGCCTTGAAATTGCCCGAGGTTAAAGTGGAACAGGCTTCCAGCCTGTCAGGACAAGGCAAAATGCCTGTCCCGACCTGCAGCGACCTCATCCGTGTTCGCATCGAAGACGCCGAACTTTGCCCACGCTACGTCGCGCGCGTCGTGCGCAGCGTGAAGATCGGGCGGAGTCCGGACTGGCTGCGCTCGACGTTGGAGAAAGTTGGATTCCGCAGCATCAACAACGTCGTTGATGTGACGAACTACGTGATGTTGGAAACAGGCCAACCCCTGCACGCGTTCGATTATCGGCTCGTTGAAGGGTTGAAGCGTTCAAGCGTTGAAGCGTCCCCCGGTTCAACGGTTCAACCGTTCAACGCTTCAACGCCAACCATCGTCATTCGTCGGGCGCAAAACGGCGAATTGTTTGTCACGTTGGACGGCCAAAAGCGAACTTTGTCGCGGGACGTGTTGCTCATCGCCGATGAAACCAAGCCCATCGCGCTGGCAGGTGTCATGGGCGGACAAAACACCGAGATCAACGAGCAGACCAAAGACGTGCTGATCGAAAGCGCTTATTTCAAGCCGACGAACATTCGGCGCACCTCGAAGGCGCTCGATTTGCGCACCGACGCTTCCTATCGTTTCGAGCGCGGCGCGGACATCGGAATCACGGACTGGGCCAGCCAACGGTGCGCGCAATGGATCATTCAAACCGCGGGCGGACAGCTTGCCGATGGCGCGGTGGATGCCTATCCGAAACCCTTCGAGCCGACCTGGATCACTCTGCGTCATCGGAAGGTCAATGAATTGCTCGGAATCGAACTCAAGCCTCACGACATTGATTATTACCTCGGCCAACTCGGGCTGAAGACGGCGAACCGCAAACCACGCCCGGTGGACGCCAAGCCAGCAGCACCGGAACCGGTGACCTTCCGCATTCCCAGCTTCCGTGTTGATCTGAAACGCGAAATCGATTTGATCGAAGAAGTGGCCCGGCTCTATGGCGTGGAAAAAATTCCCGCGACACCGCCGCGCGGCGCCATCGGCACAAACGCTTTCGACGCGGTGTACGATCAAATCACCGAGGCGAGGCGCATTTTGACGGGACTCGGTTTGACCGAGGCGCAGGGACAGACGCTTGTATCGCGGTTCGGATCTGAACTGCGTGACGCGAAGGACGAGGCATTGGTCGCACTGGCCAATCCGCTGAGCAGTGACATGGACGTGCTGCGACCGAGTCTGATTCCCGGCTTGCTCGATGCCCTTCGCCACAACCTGCATCACAAAAACGGCGACGTGGCGTTGTTTGAAATCGGGCGCGTGTTCAAAGTGGCGCAACCGTCCTCGCCTGCAAAATCACAGGCTGGAAAGCTGTGCCACGTTGAAGAACGTCGTCT
>QHOP01000626.1:0-3308 GCA_003219345.1 Verrucomicrobiota bacterium | reverse complement strand
TTCTTCGAGCCGTTCGGCCTGCGCGGCATCACCTGGTCCAGGCGCGCGGAGGGCGCGTCGTTGTTTCTCGAATCGGCCCTCGTTCAGCTCGGCGGCAAGCTGACGCTCGGCGAAGCGGGCCAAGTCTCTCCGCTGTTGGCGAAACAACATGACTTGCGCGACCCGGTTTTGTTGGCCGAGCTGAACTTCGACGCGCTGCTCGCCCGGCGGAACACGGGCAAGTCATTCAAACGGCTGCCGCAGTTCCCGAGCATTCGCCGCGACATCGCGATGCTCGTGCCGGAATCAACGACGCACGAGGCCGTGCTCAAGGTCGTCAAACAGGCGAAACCGGCAAACCTCGAGAGCGTGGAGCTGTTCGATATTTTTCGCGGCCAACACGTGCCGGCCGGACGAAAGAGCATGGCTTACGCGTTCACCTATCGCCATGCCGAACGCACGCTCACCGACGTCGAGGTAAACACGGCGCACGAAAAGCTCGTGGAGCAGTGCAGGCAGATGCTGCAAGCCACCGTGCGTTAGCGCGTCCGGCCCGGCAGCAACGTCAGACCCTCCCCTGGAACCCCGGAGAGTGGCACAGGCATCCTGCCTGCTCCTGGCTGACAGGCTGGAAGCCTGGCCCACTCTGCACTCGGTGTCGCGGTTCATGGCCCCGATGCGCGACTCTGGAATCATAGAGGCTCCAGGAACATCGTAGCCGCGGACGTCAGTCCGCGCACTTCCAACCAGTGAGCGCCGACTCACGTCGGCGGCTACGGTTCAGGATGCGCGTCCAAAATTCGGAGGTCGCCCGCAAGGGAAACCCTCAGCGCGAATGCGATGTTGAAAACCTAAACCAGATCAATTCGATGAACAGCGAGTGAACACCCCACACCACCAGCCGCCCGTTGACTCCGGATACGCGGACGAGACGAACAACGCGCCAAAGCATTTCGCAAAGCAGCCGCGCGCGAAAAGACACAGTCGGCCGGACGGCGATTTCTCCGCGCAGAAAGTCGCGACGTGGCCAGTAACAGGAGAAGCAGTTCGACCATCCATCGGCCTTCCCTCACGGCGCAATCAACAAATCGCGCGTGATTCCGCGTCGTCCGCATTTCCTCGCTGTTGCTCAACAGCTCGCGGATAATTTCACGGAACCGAACGCTGACACCGTGGCGCTCCGCAACTTCGCTCAACCGCGCCAGCCAACCGGCCAGCTCCGGCGTTATATCCTCATTGGAAAATTTCTCCCCTCGCAAACACGACACCACATCTGCGCTGAACCGGGCGCGTCGTTGAGCTTGTGGAATGGCATCCAGCAGCCGGTCGGTGCACTCAATCGAAAAGGCCAGGGCCGCGGCGTGGCGGTGGAGTTGCGGTGGCAACGTGATTCCAAAACTGCCTGTCAAATGCGCCAGGTCACCGGGCAACTTCAAATACTCGCGCCGAACGGCCGGACCGGGAACAAGCAACTCATCTCCAGTGGTGACGGCGCCGTTCATAGTTTGCCCGTGGCGGTCAAACCAAACGTTTATACTCTTTGGTCTCGGCCAACTTCCTGACCAGTTCCTTGACCTTCTGCGACTGGCTTTTGTGCGCCAATAACGTCGCGTCATCGGCCATGACCAGGATTGAGTCGCGCAGACCGACGACTGCAATCGGCGCGCGGTTCCTCGTGCGGCCGTCGAAAATGACGTTGCGCGCGGCGTCCACGTGAATGAAATCGGCCGCGGCGCAATTACCTTCGGCGTCGGGCTTGAGGTGGCGCGCCAGCGCGTTCCAGGAACCGAGGTCGTCCCAGGCAAAATTGCCGTCAGCCACGACGACATTCTGTGCGCGCTCCATGAGCGCATAGTCGATGGAGATTTTCTTGATGTCGCGATAGTCCTTCGCCAGCGCCTTGGCGAGCTTCGGCCGATTGTTCGCGACTTTGAACCAGCGCTGGCAGGCTTCATACATCTCCGGTTGGTGCTTCTGCAATCCTTCAGTGACCGTTACGAAACCCCAGACGAACATTCCGGCGTTCCAGCGGTACTGGCCGCTGTTGACGTATTCGAGCGCCTTCTCGAAGTGCGGCTTTTCGACGAACCGCTCCGCGCGATAAAACGTGGTCTTGTAAGGCTTCGCGCCCTGCGGCGGCGGCAGCGCTTCGCCCACCTGAATGTAACCGTAGCCGGTCGCCGGCTCCGTGGGTTTGATGCCAATGGTCACAATCGCCTGGCCGCGACGGGCCAGGTCGAAACAATCATTTAACACCTGCTGAAATTTTTTTTCTTCGGGAATCACGTGGTCGGCCGGCAGCACGGCCATGACTGCGGTGGTGGAGCGCGCGCCGACAATCGCCGCGCCCAGCGTCACCGCCGCGCAGGTGTCGCGCCCCACAGGTTCGGCGATAATGTTTTGCTTCGGCAGTTTCGGCAGTTGTTTGGCCACCTGTGGCGCCTGCACTTCGTTCGTGATGACCAGAATATTTTTCAGCGACACAAGCGGCAGCACGCGCTCCACGGCCTCCTGCAGAAACGATTTCCTGCCCAGCAGCGCGAGCAGTTGCTTGGGCGTCTTCTCGCGGCTCACCGGCCAGAACCGCTCGCCGCGGCCACCGGCCATGATGATGACGAAACGGTCTCTGTTGTCGGTTTTGGTTTTTACACTCATAAGGTTTCGAACCACAGATGCACACGGATAAACACAGATGACAAAAGCTGCGAGGCGAATTCCGCGAATTGAACTCGCGAGCATTCGCGCAATTCGCGTCTCTCCAATCCGTGTTAATCTGTGTGCATCCGTGGTTGCTAAATTGATCTCACTGCGTCGCCGACGGAACTCACAAACTCACTCACGCGCCTCACCAGCTCCGGCGAGTCGCCGTGCTGCGCAATCTGGTTCACCACGGCGCTCCCGACCACAACAGCGTCGGCGTTTTGGGCGACCCGTCGCGCTTGCTCCGGATTCGAGATGCCAAATCCGACGGCGATCGGCAGCTCCGTGTGCGCGCGGATTTTCGCGGTCATTTGCGCAATGTTCGCCGACACCTTTTCCTGCATGCCGGTGACGCCTTCGCGCGAAATGTAGTAGATGAAGCCCGTTGCCCGCTTCACGATCAATTCGATGCGGGCGTCGGGTGTCGTTGGCGCGACGAGGTAAATATTGCAGAGGTCCACACCGCGCATCAGTTGTTCGTAGTTGTCCGATTCTTCCGGCGGCAGGTCCAGGACGAGCAGACCGTCCACGCCCGCGCGCGCGGCTTCGGCAATGAATTGTTTCACCCCGCGCTTGTGAACGAGATTGAAGTAAACGTAGAACACGATCGGAATCTGCGAGTGCTGGCG